>JAYUVJ010000455.1:0-2785 GCA_043754155.1 Acidimicrobiia bacterium | reverse complement strand
CAGCCCACAAAATCTGTCCAGGCCTTTTCTAGATCGGCCCGTATTGGTATGCCTGCAGCGTGAAGTTCGACCAGCATATTGTCGTATTCGCGCCGGCTAACGGAGATCGGGTCAGTCGGTGACGGATTGTGATTCACCGGGATTCCGTACAGATCTGCGAGGCGGCGCAGGGCCAAAAATCCTTGGCGACAACACAATGCCGCTTGACCGGAAAATGATCGATCTACCGTCGAAAGTTGCAATGCGGCGGTATCGAGCACGCAGCCTGCAGCGGTGATCCAGGAACGCTCTGGTCGTGGTGATCGAAAAAACACCAGCGCAGCAAACGAAGTGTGGGATTCCTCCAGTTCCGCGAACCACTCTTCCCATTTCGCGAACAAATCAGTATCGATGATTGCTGATGCGCCGATTCGTTCGTATCGCACGAGAAGTTCATAAGGGGAAGGCGGAATTCCTGCCCGCGAGTCGAGCATGCCCACCAGAGTCTCACGGCGGGAAAATGAACCATAGATAGTAGGCAAATATGAGATGAGCAACGCCACTAGCACCAGACCGATCGCCGCTTGCAGGTAGGAAAATACTGCCGATGGCAAATCGTTTCGGAACTTCACGCCGAGGGTCAGCATCGACGAGCCCGATACAATAAAAGAATCACGAACTGATCCGCCGTTGATTCCCCATTGGACTGCGGTAAAACCAACCATGGTGAGGATCAGCCACAGCAAAGGCAGCAGGACGAAGGTCAACGGCGCATAAAGAGCAAGAATTCGGTCACGATCAGCAAAGGCTCGTTTCCCGTGGGCGACGAAATCGAATATCCGACGCATGACGATAAACATCGAACGAGTGATTTTTTGTGATGTGGCTCTTGGTAGCACCACCGTTTTCACTGCGGAAAGGAATGTGGATCCCACCAGGTACAGACCCAGCACAACTGCAACAATGCGTAGGGCCAGAATCACTGAGGTAGGCGTGGCGACAGCCGTCAGTAGCGACATCACACCAGGAACTCCCGTGTTTGGGCAACTTTGGCGGAAATAATCACCTCATTATGGTGGCACGAGAGTCAAACCTGCGTCCTACCCTCCCAGGGCCGACAACGCCCAACCTATAAGCACAACCTAAAATGAGCGACCCTTCAAATAGGTCTTTAGGCCTACTCTCCTGTTGCCGATGAAAGAGGTATGGCAATGTCCGTTACGACCACAAAACGCCTGTTCACCGGTGCTGACGTGGCCACCGGAGCTCTGTTTTCGGCAATCGGGCTGTTGGCATTTCGCCCCGCTGTTGACCCTGACGCGTTTTGGCACATCGCCACCGGCAAGTGGATTTGGCAGAATCACGCCATTCCCAAGGCCGATCCCTTTTCTTGGACGGCACCCGGGCGAGCCTGGATCGCACATGAATGGCTCACTGAGGCGATTTGGCGTGTCCTCTACCGGATTGGCGGGTGGGGAGCCTTGGTTGCTTTTTCCGGCTTGATTTTGATGGCCACCTTTGCCTTGGTTCGAGCGACGGCTCGATGTTTAGGTGCTCGACGTGGCGCCTCCACCGTGTTCACTGCCCTGAGTGCTCTTGCGGGCTTGCACACATGGAATGTACGTCCACAGATGATCTCGCTGGCGTTCTCTGCACTTTTCGGGTATTGGTTTGCCAAAGCCATCAGCTCATCCACTTCCACTTCCACTTCCACTTCCACTTCCACTTCCACTTCCACTTCTGCGTGCTCGTTAGAAGATGTGGCGTCCACGGGGTTCGGCCGTTTAAGGCAAAATCCAACGTTTGGAAGAAAACTTTGGCTGATCCCCATCATCATGCTTGCCTGGGTGAACCTCCATGGAGGATGGGTCTTCGGTATGGCAATGCTCGGTGCGTTTGCCGTGGCCACCTTTTTGGAATCGTATCTTTCTAACTCCGCGGACGACGGGCCGCTGGCTCGATTGTTCGGACCACGAGGGCCGCTGCCCAAGGCTCTAACCAAAGTGACCGCTGGCATTTTCCTTTGCTCACTTATCGTGTGTTTTGCCAACCCCAACGGATTCAAAGGAGTGGTGTATCCCTTCTCTTACCTCGGCGACAATGCATCGACTCGATATGTGAACGAATGGTTTGCCCCAAGTGTCACCAAGGTGCAGTATTGGCCATTTTTTGCGCTTCTGGTCTTGTTTGGCGTTGTCATGGTTACCGAGCTGCGAAAACTTCCGCTCTACGTTTACGCCATAGGGATTCCCTTCTCGTTCCTTGCCGTACAGTCGGCCCGTAACGTCAGCCAGTTCGCGGTGTTTGTTGCCCCCTACCTGGCTGTTGCTGCCACAAATAGACGGTTCGCTGGCAACCCCAACGACTCCAGGCAAAGCTCGGAACAACGGGTCAGCCTTGCCTCCAGGGGAACAACAGGCTCAACAAGCTCAAGCACAACAAGCACAACAAGCACAACAAATCCAACAAGCTCAAGCACAACAAGCCCAGCAGACAGGCCAGCGACACGGGACGCAACAGTCTCGGCAGGCTCGGCAGGCTCGACAGGCTCGACAGGCTCAACAGTCTCGGCAGGCTCGACAGGCTCGACAGGCTCGACGGCCCCACGAGAAACCCCAGCCGGGCTGCCCCACACCAAGACCAAGAAGCAGGCCAACCCTTCCGCCATTTCGAAAATCAACCTTTCTGCCATCGCGGCTTTGGCGGTTGCGTCGGCAGCTTTTGGGTTTGGCAGTTTTACCAAACAAGCAAACCTCACCGCCCAAGCCCGCATCTACCCGGTTGGAGCAGTGAAGGTACTCCTGGC
>JAYUVJ010000454.1:0-2256 GCA_043754155.1 Acidimicrobiia bacterium | reverse complement strand
GGATGAACCATAAACGCCTGCGGGCTTGGCCACTCCGTTGAGGGTCAACGAGGCGACGTTTTTGTTACCGCCAAAGTTCAGGTTCACCGTGCCGAGGATGCTCAGGGGACCGCTGCCGAGAGCGTTGGGGATGTCGCATTTCAGCGTCGCCGTGCTGTTGACCGTCGTCGGGCCAGTGTAGGTATTTGTAGCGGTAAGTGTCACTGTGCCGGCCGCAACCTGGGTAAACCCTAAACCATTTCCACCATCGCTAATCACTGCGTTGATGATAAATGTCGGATCGGCTCCAATCGTGGTGTTCGCCCCGAGAATCAGCGCGCCGTTGAGCGTGCCATTGGATGCTCGAAGGACACCGAGATTCTCGCCGTTGTCCGTGCTGCTATTCAGTCTGACGGTGGTGTTCAAGACGAAGCCGGTCCAGCCTAGATACAGCGTCGTGGCATTTCCCACATTGATCGTGCCGTTCGACGGGGCAGTAAATCCCGGAGAATGGACTTGACCCACGCCCATCATGCCACCGGAGATATTCAAATTACCGGTGAACGTGCTCATATCGATTCTAGTTCCGACACCAGCCTGGCCGTTTAGAGGGATATTTATCGTGCCAGCACCGGTTAAGGTGGCTGGAGCGGCAGGCCATTTGTAATCACCCGCGTTTGTCCCGTTCAGTTGGAGAATCGCCCCAGTCGCCACGGTGAAATTGGTGCTGCCGCCGAGCGAGCCGTTTCCGGTCGCCGTCAGCGTGCCGCCGTTGACAACGGTGGCACCCGAGTAGGAGTTCGTGGAGGCGAGGGTGAGGGTGCCGGAACCACTCTTGTTGAGCGAGCCGGTGCCGCCGAGCTTTGCTCCGCTGAAGGTATAGCTGCCGGATGCTGCGCTGACGGTGGTGGAGAGGGTAAACACGTCTGAAGGGATGTTGATCGTGCCGCCGGCAGCGTTGTCGAAAGTCACTTCGTCGCCATCGGCAAACATCGTGACAGGACCGGACGGTTGTGTGAGCCAGTTTGCGGTGGACAAGTCCCAGTCGCCGCCGCTGGCGAGATTCCACTTAACCAAGTTCCCAACCACGACATTCACGGTGTAGTAATTGATGATGGAGGCATCCTGCGAGGTGACGGTGTAAACGACCGAGCCAGCACTGAAGTTCGGGCTGGGGACGGCACCGCTGGTCCGATTACAGGTCGCCCCGGGAGACAGCGTGAAGGTCGGTGCGAGAGTTGCTAGGTTCGTCCCAGAGGGCACGTACCAGGTGATGGTGCCGGCATCGACAAAAACTTCGCCAACGACAGCGCCGGGGCCGAAGGTCAGGACGTCCGCTTGGTAAACCGAGGCGACAAAATTCCAACTGAGAAGGATGTTGGCTGCCGCTTCATCGGCATAACCACCCACCTGGATGGAATAGGTGGTACCGGCGGTCACTGCCACGGTCATGGTTTCTTGATAGTTCCCATCTTGCGGTGAGCCACCAAGCGCCGTCAGCGTATCCACCGCAGCCCCGGTATAAATGCCGAGCACCGCGTCCCATTCAGTAGCACCGAGGTTCGTTGAGCCCAAGGTGGTGACGGTGAGATCTCCGTTGGTCGGGCAGGTCCATTTGAACCAGACCGTCTTGGTCATGCCATGATTCGTGGGTTCGCTAGCTTGCAAAGTGGCATCCACATTGGTGGTGCCGGTCTGAGTGCCGGTGATGGCGTCGCCCGTTTGGCCGACTCCAGCGCCGGTCAAATCAATGGCGGCGGCAAAGTTGTCGTTGGCAGGTGCCGCAAGGGCGGTTCCGGCGATCAACAAGCTCCCCGTCACCAAAGCGCGGGCGGAGTGTTTGATCGCGACATGAACGCGATTGCAAATATTGGTTAGATTCAGGGTTGTCATGGCAATTTATTGGGTTTTATTTTATCGGTTTTTGGGGTTACGGGAAAGGTTTTGGCGCTGAGTCATGGCGAGTGCTTGGGTGGAGTCGGCGAGGATGCCAGAGTCCATGAATTCTGAATGAAAGAGGCTGCCGGAGGAAAAACTGAACGCGGTGTGGGTTTTGCGAATTTGGGAAATTATGACGAAGTCGAAACTGGCAGAGTCATCCGCAAATGATCAGGGCTAAAACCGACTACGACCGCACACTCCCCGACAAATCCTTCGGGGCCGCAAGATCTTTTTTCTGGCCAACTGATTCGATCAGCGATGCAGTGTGCGGACCAACCCGATTTTCCCACTCTCTGGTCCTCACATGAGCTTTCTCAGCAGCCTTCATTTCAAAAG
>JAYUVJ010000453.1:0-2612 GCA_043754155.1 Acidimicrobiia bacterium | reverse complement strand
CCGGCCTCGGTGATCGAACTAGTTTTATGGTATGGCTGTTCGATCCGATTGTCGGCACTATTCCAAGCGCACGACTCCCTCAGGAAACGTGGAGCGATGCCGCATGGACATGGCCCAAGCCGTGCCCTTTGATTGCCCAGACAACTGCATCTTTTTTGAACCTCGCCAAATCAGTGGCGTGGGCTGGACCACCCAAGACGTGGAACCCGAAGAAGATCGGTAACTCGGTTTTCGCCGCCGGATTTCGCTACTGGGAACGATGGCGTTGACGATGGGCCATGGCCTTGGCAGCACCCCAACGAAGCCCTACCTCATGAACCTCTTCGCCAAGATCGGCCCAGCTATGGGGTCCAACGGCGAAGACGTCGTTGGGGAAGGCTGATTCGTCAAACGGGTCACGGGTGGCTTGCGTACATTCGACACTGCGGAGAAACTCCGTGACCGGCACCATGTGGTCCCTAATTATGGTGAGCGGCGTGGTGCGTTGAGCGTCGACGTCACTGGAAAGAAATGCCCGGAGTACCTGGTCGACGGATGAGGCAATCGTTTCTCCTAGCTTCGTCAATTGTGCGGAAATCGAGGCGAAAGCTGCCGTCGTTTCTATGGCCGTAGCGAATGGGCTGATCCGTTCCTGCACGACGCGCACCACGAACTCGGGCATGACCGCTCTTACCGCGTCGGCCAGAGCAATCCCGTAAGCCGTTGGATCGATCGGAGCTGAACGGGGTGGTTCCTCGTCGGCGGGCTCTGGATGTGAAGAGCTGTACATCGCTCCAGGCTTGCACGGCCTGCGCGCACTTATAGATCCGGGCCCGTAGAATGCACCATGACCGATTTGGCCGACGTAGAAACCGCTCCAGGAACCTTGGTTGCTGAAGATCCCGCGCCCCTATCGCCCAACGTGGGCTGGGGAGTGCTTCACCTGTTTTTCACCGCAGACGCCTTCGTGGATGGCGAAGCTGCCGCCGCTGCAATCCGTGCCCTACAAGGTGACGACAAACACCAAGCATTTGCCTTCGCCGTTCTTGGGCACAAAGCTGATATCGGTGTGATGGCACTGGGCCCCAACTTGTGGCGCCTTCGAAAACTGCAAACCGAATTAGTACGCACTGGCCTGATGCTCGTTGATTCCTACTTCTCAATGACCGAAGTTTCTGAATACGCGAAGGGCATGCCTGAAGAACATATCCAAGCTCGTCTTTACCCCAACCTTCCGCCCATTGGTATGCGCGCAATGTGTTTCTATCCCATGTCAAAACGACGCGGTGTTGGCGCCGACGATGTGAACTGGTTCCGTTTGCCGTTCGAGGATCGCGAAGCCCTCATGCGAGAGCACGGCACCTCAGGGCGTAAGTTTGCAGGACGAATTGCCCAAATGATTACTGGCTCCACCGGCCTCGACGATTACGAATGGGCCGTGACCCTTTTTGCGCACGACCCAGCCGATCTAAAAGAAGTGGTGTACACCATGCGGTTCGACCAGGCTTCGGCGGCGTACGGTGAATTTGGCATGTTCCTTACCGGAATGATTGCTGAGCCCGAAGAACTGTTCGCTCAATTCACGTGACCGATTTGGTTTACGGGTCGTTAGCGAACGGGAAAACTCGTCCAGTTTGGCGACGGGGTTTGGTTATTGCTGCGTCGAGTCTCGTAGGCTTGTTAAGTGTAAGTACTATTGTTGGTAGCGCCGAGCCTTCGTATGCGCAAAATATTGTTGTTATCAACGGCCGGGGTTTCGGTCACGGTGTAGGCCTAGCGCAAGACGGTGCCTACTGGATGGGCCGCGCAGGACGCAGCGCAACAGAAATCCTTCGATTGTTCTTTCCTGGAACCGTGATTGCCAAACGTGGTGGAACGGTTCGCGTCCCACTGGGTGGTGGGGGATCGGCACAGCTCGGGTTTCCCAACGGCGGGAGCATTGGTGACCTTCGCGTTCCTGTTGGAGGATCAGTTTCTGTGAGGGCTTCGAGTGGTGAAGTGATAGCAAGTGTGCTTATGGGTTCTTCAACCGGTGGAGAAGCCGCAACTGTTTCGGCACCCACGGCGACCGTAGCAATCACACCCACCGCACCTAGCGCATCCACCGCACCTATCGGACGTTCATCGGTGCGAGCCGACGCGCTGAATGTTGATCAGGTAGCACCGCCGATCGTCACGCCTTCAGCAGTTGGAAGTGCTGTGGCCGTTCATATGGAAGTTGGTGACCGTGCTTCTCAAGTAAAGCGTGACCGTTCCGCAGTCGTGGCGTTTAGCGCAATCCGCAACGATCCAGCGCTTCGCGACTCTACGCTGGCGAATGGCAACGGCTTGTCGGCAACAAATCAAGCCTCGAATTCTCAGAACGAAATCGTGAATGGTGTGGAGCGATTCCAAGCTGATACGCCCATTGTGTCCTCGGTGGTAACGGCACCAGCTGCTTCGTTCGCCACGCCAACATCAAACCCTGCAGTCCCAACAAATCCACCGAGCGAACCAGCGGTAACCAGTCCCGCACCAACGAATCCCGTGCCAACGGCGCCGCTGTCGGCCGGAGCTACTGCCAGTGTGGCCGGGGGAGTCGCGCCCGGACCAGATGGCGCAATTCCGTCCGTGCCCATCGTGACTTCGGTGGG
>JAYUVJ010000452.1:0-8092 GCA_043754155.1 Acidimicrobiia bacterium | reverse complement strand
GTTCACGATCCGGCAAAATCAACGCAGGCGCTCGACGCATTTGGGTCTGCCAACCATTCGCCACATTGTGCACTTCGCCAAGTGCGGAGAGAACCGGTGAGCCAACGAGGGCGACAGCGCTGCCCACACCAAGCAAAATCCCTGAGCGGACGGTGGTGCCATGGGTAACCGGAAAGAGCACCGCTATCTCTGAAGGCCCGTCGACACACGTGAGCTTCACCCCAGCCGCACCGGAAGTCACCACCGATTCAAGGTCTCCACCCACGGGAACTGCGGCCATGCGAGTAGGCGGTTTGGCCAGATGCAAAATCGGGAAACCGCCAATCTTCAACGTGGAACCGGTAAGGGTTACGTCACGCACTCCCGGCCCCTTCATCACAAGCGCGCATACGAATGGCACTTTGGATCTGTTGTCGATATCGATCACGCACAGTTCGCGTTGTGATTGCACCGCACCAAAACAATTCACCACTACCTCGCCCGACGGCACCCGCATGGCCGTGGAAACAATAGGGGTGTTGCGCACCAGGCTTTGGCGCGTGGTGATTTCGCGATCGGGCATATACCAGCGGTCGTCGCCACCAATCCACCAAGAGATTCGCACCTCATCAGCCCCGCCGCCGTTGACCACCACCACTCCGCCGCCCAACACGTCGGCTCGATGAGCGGATCCAATAGTCCCAATTTGCACGGATCAACCTTAGGACGGATTTGGCCCGGATCGTCTGCACAGAACTATTCAGCGGCATAGCTTCGCCCGCTGAAATAACGAGAGCGCCCAACCCAAATCGACACCCTGAGGGCCTTACTGCTCATAGTGGAATCGGGCCTGAAGGATCACAATGGCGTCGCCGTCTACGAGGTATACGAGCCGATGTTCTTCGTTGATTCGTCTTGACCACGTGCCCGAGAGGTTGTGGCTCAGGCGTTCCGGTTTGCCGATACCGTCCGTGGGGTTGCGGAGCATGTCAGCGAGAAGCCGATTGATGCGTTTCACAGTGGTTCGGTCTTCAGTGAACCAGTGTGTGTAGTCGTCCCAGCCGTGGGTTGTGAAACTCAGACGATCAGGCATCGCCTGAGTTCTCGCCCGCGATCAGGGCTTCGAGGTCACTCAGGTCCTTCTCCCGGGTTTCGCCGGCTCGGGCCTGCGCCAAAGACTCCATCAACCGCTCCGCATTTCGTGGGTTACGGAGAAGGTAGCTGGTCTCCTGCAAGCCGTTCCACTCAGCCTCAGAAACCAGCACAGCAGATCCGCCTCGTGAAGAGATATGGACAGAGACGCAATCGTCATTCACCTGTTTGATCAAGGGAAACAGCTTCTTTCGAGCTTCTGTGGCTGTGATCGAATTCATAGTACGGCTTACCGTACCATAAACCGAGACTAGAGGCCGCTCCCGAACTCGAGGGACGGCTTCCGGCCACTTCCGGCCACTTCCGGCCACATTCCGGCCACATTCCGGTCGCCGCAGCCACATGGCATAACCACGTATCAATGCCACGCCCGAAAACAACCGTCTCAAGCCATAACCCCACATTTCCTCCCCAAACCTGAACCTCGATTGGCCCACTCACCACTATGCGACGAACCCGCTTCGATACAGCACCCTGCCCCATTGCCCGCACAGGCCCTCATACATTCCCGTATTAAACCGGGCGGTATAAAGACCTATCGAGTAGACCAACCCGGGGCTAGACGTTTTCGGGTAGGAGGTGCGTGAGGTTTTCGAAGCAGAAATACAGCGCCGGCAGGAATAGCACGAAGAAGCCGACGGTATAAACGAGGGCTCGGGCTAGGCGTCGGCGGTTGCGAACGAACAGCCACGCCGAGAACCAAATGGCGGCACAAACCGCGGCCCAGGTGAGAGTCGACACCCAGAAGCTTTGCTTGCCGATAAACCAGCCGAAGTGGCGGATTGGGCCCGACCCTACGTTGGACGAATCGTCGGTTTGCGATACGCCCGCTTCAGTGCCGGGTGTTCCCACAGCAGCCAAAGAACTGTCAACCGCAACAACCGAATCAGGCACCACAACCGTGGTTTCTGAGGCCAGGCCGTCATCGGCCAGAACGGGAGCTGCGGTATCAAAAGCCACCGGTTCGCCAACCGTCGTCACCGGCGCAATCGAGGTCGACGCAGTGGGAGCGGTGGTCGGGGGAACTGTTGGCTTCGGACGAGGAACCGTTGCGACCGAGGCGACTTCGGGTTCAAACACGAGATCTTCATCGAGCGCTTCTCCTACCAAACGTGCTCTCACCACCAAACGTTCACGGGCGGTATAGGCCGGATGGCACGTAGTCATAGTGAGCACGTTCTCGCCTGGAGTTGGCGCAAGTACCTTACGATCCTTCGGACCGACAATCGATAACTTCTCAACTTTATAAGCGAACTTACCGTAAAGGGTCACGAAGCCGATGATGTCTCCGGGTTTCAGCAGGTTCAGGTTGAAGCACGGTGCGCCATACGTCGTTCGATGACAGGCGATTCCCACGTTGCCTTCAAGCCCAGGAAAGGCGGTTGAGGGATAGTGACCCGGTCCAGCTTTGAGGTCTTCAACTCCGGCACCCGAAACGTAGAGAAGATCCTTCTTAATCGCCGGAATCACTATGCGACCCAGGCTGCTGCCCGCTTTTGGACGCCTCATTTGCGAGCGACCGGCCTTGACTTTAGGAAGCGTCGAAACGGGAACGGCCGAAGGAACGACGGCGGGATCAACAACCGGGGGATTCGTAACTAGCGGCTTTGGCGCGACTGTAGTGGCGGGCTGCGTAGCACTGGGGACCGGGGGGACGGTTTTTGTCGGGGGAGTTACCACAGGCGTTACGGGTGTCTCCGGAACTGTATCGACGGTCGTGGAGGGGACCCCGGGTGGATCGACGATCGGCGCAGGTGGCTCGACAGCAATGCCTTTACCCGCTGCTGCGCCGGCCAGTTCGGCTTCGCTGAATCCGCCAAACCCACCTGCAGAATCAGACGACTCAAGCACCGGTTGACCTGTGGCAGCGAGTTGTGCTGCGAACGATTTTCCGGCGCTGTCCTGAAGCTGGTCATATTTGAGCCCTGTACCCCACAATTGGTAGGCCACAAAGAGCAACAGGAGCACACCAACGGTGATGAGGGTTCGCCCCACTCCAGAGATCAGTCGTCGCACCATGGTTTTAACGCTATCGGCCTTCGGGGCGTTGCCCTTGAATGTCCTTCTCCGAGGTTGGATCCCCATGGGCCCTGCCCAAAACTCAACGGCGACAAATCCACAATGGGCGAACCTCGCTACAAGTTTCATGGAGTGCTGAGGAGCGCACATCGGCAAAGGTTGATTGGGTCGTAACCTATGTGGCTTGTGAGCGCTGAATCCTTCCCCTCCTCTCGTGCGCCACTTGACCCGCTTCACCCGCTAGCACCCCAAGACACGCTCGACACCTTTGCTCCAGCGCAAACCGTGGCCGGGCACACCGCACAACCCTCGACTGAATCAACACCGAACCGGCCCATCCAAGATTCACCCGAGGTTCGTCCCAGCGTCGCCCTCCGAGAGGCGGTGGTGGTGCTTGGCTCCTTCCCGGCACTCAGCGGGTGTTCCTTTACCGTCCGACCGGGTGAGGTGGCGCTGCTTCGAGGGCCCAATGGTTCCGGGAAAACCACCGTATTGAAGGTGTGCGCCGGGCTCGTCCCCCTCACCGCCGGGCGGGTGGTCGTGCTCGGACGAGATCTCGATAAGCACAACGGCCGAAATCGCCGGGCCATACGGGGCGACGTGGGCTTCTTAAGCCACGCAGGATTTTTGTATGAAGACCTCACCGTTGCCGACAACGTCCGTTTTGCTATCAGAGCTTCCGGTGGCAATCCGTCGGCAGCTGCAAAAGCAATGGACCGTGTGGGCGTTGATTCCCGAGTGGCGGCGCTGCCCGTGCATGCCTGCTCGGCCGGTCAACGCCGACGTGCCTCGCTGGCCGCAGTAGTAGCTCGGGCTCCAAAGCTTTGGCTTCTCGACGAACCTCACACTGGCCTTGATGCCCAAACCCGCGACCTTCTCGACGAACTGATCCGTGAAGCCGCCTCCGCTGGTTCCACTGTCATACTGGCCTCCCATGACGACGATCGAGCAGCGGCCCTAGCCTCCCGAACTCTGCATTTATCGGGCGGACATGTGGTGCACGAAACGATGGGCACGGCAACCTACGGCTTGGGACCAGCGCAAACACCCCAACCCAACCCTGTGTCGCCTTCAGACTCTGTAGCAAACGCCGCCCGGCCAGCTTCGTCGCCAAACGTTCCAGCACAAGCACCAAGTTGGGTGGTTTCGTCATGATCCGCGACGCCCTGATCGTGGCGGCCAAGGATTTGCGTATCGAAGTACGTTCGAAGGTGACAGCCACCCAGGTCTTGCCGTTTGCGTTGATCATTTTGGCCCTCTTCGCTTTTGCCTTGGATACCGCAGTAATCCGTAATCAAAACGACAGCCGTTCCCTAGCCAAAGATTCCGTCACAGCGGCAATCATCACGGCAGGATTGTTTTGGCTGGCCACACTGTTCTCGATGTTGCTGGCCGTTCAGCGGTCCTTTGCAATCGAAACAGCCGATGGTGGACGAGACGGCTTGCGGCTCAGCACACTAAATCCGGGGGGTATTTTCCTGGGCAAGGCCGCAGCGGTGGCAGTTCAAATGTTGGTCCTTGAGGTGATCCTTGGCGCGGGGGCAGTGCTGTTTTTCAACGCCGGGATTTCGAACCCGTTCCTGCTGCTGGTTACCTGCATAGTGGCGACGGTGGGTTTGGCTGCGCTCGGTACGTGTCATGGGGCACTTACGGCCGGGATGCGGGTGCGGGATTCGTTACTGCCACTGCTATTTTTCCCGGTCGCGGCGCCGGTGTTGATGGGCGCAGTGAGGGCCACTCAGGGTGCACTCAGCAACGACACTGCCGCATCGTGGACTTGGGTTCAACTGTTGTCCGCGTTTGCGGTGTTGTTCACCGGATTTGGTATCGCCGCATTCGGAGCCATCATGGAGGATGCATGATGCACTGGGAACGATCGATCCAAGCAAACTCTCGTGACACCAAGTTCAACGACCAACCACGATCATGCGACCCTCCGGTTGGCAAAATCGGTTCGCAAACGGGTTGGCAAATCGGTTCGCAAATCGGAAACCAATTACACACTCTGTGATTGAACGGAACACTTATGAATGAAACAGTTGCATCGCGAATACTGGGCACGCTGAGCGTCTTCGTCCTCGGCACGGTCATTGTGCTTGGGCTTTGGGCCACTGGACCTGATGTGCTCATGGGCGAGCAAGTACGGCTGCTCTATATCCACCCTGGGGTCTCTTGGACGGCCTACGTTGCATTCTCGATTACGACGGTAGCTTCGCTGTTGTGGCTGTGGCCGCGCACACGGAAGTTGTTTTGGGATCAAATTGCTGGGGCCTCCGCCGAGATCGGCGTGGTGTTCACGATTCTTTCATTGGTAACCGGCGCAATTTGGGGCCGTCCAATTTGGAATGCCTGGTGGGCATGGGATGCTCGCGTTACCTCCACCACGTTGCTGCTGTTCATGTACATCGGCGTATTGGCTATCCGCTCCGTTCCTGCCTCCCTAGCAAGCAGGGGCCGACGTTCAGCCATCGTTGCGTTAATTGCATTCTTAAACGTTCCGTTGGTGCACTTCAGCGTCAATTTGTGGCGCACGCAGCATCAAAAAGCTTCGGTCCTAAAACCCGGTAAAGCCACCATTCACGGCTGGCAACTCGTCGCATTGTTGCTCGGCTTCGTCGGCTTCACTTTGGCGTACTTCTGGCTTCTTATTCAGCGTTACCGAATCGCACGTTGGCAGGATCGTTTACGTGATGGTGGTTTGCAGGCTGCAATTGCCGCTCGTCGTTCTGAAGGCACCTCGGCGGCTGCTCCCTCCGTTACGCCCAACGCTGTTGCTTCCACCGCCGCAACTCCCACCGGCTTAACTCCCGCCACTGTTACCGCCAACACGGTCACTGCCAGCGTGGTTACTGCCACCACCGTTACTCCCAACACTGTTACTCCCACCGCGGTAACTCCCAACACTGTTATTAGCACTGCTTCGCTGCCGACGTCGGCTGCTGGAACATTCTCAACATCCCAAGGATCGCTATGACCGCATACGTTGTCGCTGGATACCTTTCCGTGTTTGGCACTCTGGGGTTTTACGCTGCATATCTAATACTCACGATGCGCAAGACCGCGTCCAAGGTCAACGCCGTTGAAATAGCCATTGAACGCGCCTCGTCGCGCCGCAACTCGTAGCTCGTTCTTTTCTTCTCGTGAAACCAATGCCTTGGTGCCCAAGTCTTGTTTCCTCAAAGCGCTCACGTATCAGCCGCGGGAGCAAACAAGACAAGCCGCCACGATCAACTAACCGACCAACCAACCACCATCTAGTTGCATGACTGCTGAGTTATATTTATGAGCGGCGCCCGTATTCCGTCCGAATTCGAAGATGACGCCATCGCTTCGCCCACTCCCCAAGGCCAGGCAACCAACGAGCCGAACGGCTCGAACCGTAATGGAGTCGACGACGATCTTGGTGAGTTGGCCGATTCTTTGGCGCCCCGTTCATCCAAGAAGCCGTTTATCGCGCTTGCATTGGTCGTGGCTGCTATCGGGTTTGTGCTTGCACGCGGACTCAAAAGCTCAGTGTCGTATTTTCTGCGCGCCGATGAGGCCGTTGCCCGGATGGATACCTTGGGTGAGAAGCGATTCCGTCTGCAAGGTTTCGTTGCCGATGGCAGCGTGGTGAATACCGACAAGTTGGTCACCTTCGATGTAGAAGTGAATGGTGCAGTCATCCATGTCAGATTCATGAAAACGCCTCCGGAGTTATTCCGCAACAACATTCCAGTGGTGATTGCGGGACAGTTCGCCCCCAACCAACTCAGCCGCCCCGCCGGAACCAAGCCCCTGTTCCTCGGCGACGAAATCCAGATCAAACACGACGAGAACTACATCCAAAAGAACAAAGATCGCCTCGTCGGTGCCGTCGATGACCCATCGGCAACAACTGATCTCACCCCAACCACTGTGGCCCCGAAGTGAAGGCGATCATTGGCAGTCTGGGCATTGTTTGCGCCTTCGTCGCTGCGATGTTTGGTGCATTAAGCATCGGATACGGAACAGCGAAGAAGCGGCCGACGGTTGCCGCATTGGGTTATCGCTACGTCCCGGTCTTTGTCGCCGGCATGGTTGTCTCCACTGCAGCAATGCAATGGGCACTTATTACTCATGATTTCTCGCTTGACTATGTGGCCAAGAACAACCAACGAGCCACGTCACTGCTGTACACCATTGCTGGCATGTGGTCGTCGCTTGAAGGGTCAATTCTGCTGTGGGGCTTAGTTCTAGCCTTCTACACCACGTTGGTTTGGCGACACTTCAAAACCCGCCAAAGCGATCCGCTTGTGGCCTGGGCCATGACGGTAATGCTGGCTGTTTCGGCTTTCTTCTGCGCGCTTATGATTGGACCGGCCAATCCATTCAAGCGACTCACCATTGTTCCCGCCGACGGCCGGGGCGCCAATCCGCTTCTACAAAACCATCCGCTGATGGCAGTACACCCACCGTTGCTGTATCTCGGTTATGTGGGCTTCACCGTGCCCTTCGCCTTTGCAATCGCTGCACTCATCACCGGCCGTGTTGGTGAAGGCTGGTTACTCGAAACCCGTCGGTGGACGTTGGCGGCATGGGGTTGCCTTACCCTAGGCATTGTCGTTGGTGCGTGGTGGAGTTATGAAGTGTTGGGCTGGGGCGGCTACTGGGGTTGGGATGCAGTCGAGAATGCTTCGTTCTTGCCATGGCTAACCGGGACGGCGTTTATTCACTCGGTGCTGGTGCAAGAACGCAGAGGAATGTTACGGGTTTGGAACCTTTCGCTTCTGTGCGCCACGTTCTCGCTCACTATTCTTGGAACCTTCCTCACCCGTTCTGGCGTGATTGAAAGCGTTCATGCGTTTTCCAATTCCAGTATCGGCACGTGGATTCTGTCGTTGTTCGTTGCCGTAGTAACCCTTTCACTCGTGTTAATTGGTATGCGTGGTGATCAATTGCGCTCAACTGGAACCATCGATTC
>JAYUVJ010000451.1:0-9576 GCA_043754155.1 Acidimicrobiia bacterium | reverse complement strand
CGAGATTCGCTGGCAAATAGGGATCGGCGCTGGCGAGCGAGTACGCCCAGGCTTCGGGAGTTGCTCGGCGGCCGCCCTTCGCGGGAAGCAATCGCAGCGCCGCAGAGGAAGCCTTGCGCCCGGCCACGGTACCAACTTCTTCGGAACCCGGCACTGAAATGGGTACACGAAACCGGCTCCGCGCCAGTGAATCGACGGCATCAGCCAGTTTGGTTGCCGCGATCTCGTGGTCCTCAAACGTGTTCGAACTCACCAGCGATCGAATCAGGTCACGATCCAACGCCGTAGGGAGCGGCCACCACCACGACCGAAACCGTCCGTCAGCTTCGCAACGAATCCCGGGAACAACTTGCCCTGAGGAAACGAAGTACTCAGCCAGATCAAAAACCAGATGTTCTTTGTCGGGGAAGTCCACAGTTTCAGGGCTCAACCTGGTCGTTCGAGTAGCAGCGGCAACCACACAAAGAAACCTACAGCCCCCGCGACCGAGGAAGATCAACACGAACACACAGGGCATCGGCGTTGACACTTTTCAGGACTTGCGCCGCCGAACCCAAGGTCATCCTAGGGACGAGACCCGCTAAACCCATATGAAATCGGTCGCGGCCAATGCGGCAAGGGTGACCCATTGGCTCCCAGCCGCTTCGACGAATTGTCGGCTAGCGAATTGCCGACCAATTCACCCGCAGCGAATACCGCGCCTCCAACGAAACCGAAATCCTTATCCATTTTCGCATTCCGAGCTACGCAAAACGGTGTTCCCCGATCAACGAATCGTGGCCGACGCACTTCGTGACAAAGGCATCGAGCAACCTGGCATGGACCGACTCTGCAACCTTCGTCCGTTGTTCGTAGAAGACACCGTGCTCGACGGATTCTTTACAGGTTCCGCTTTGGCTACGCCATGTGCGGGCTCTCTATCCCGACGCCTAATTCCTTCTCCGGCGCTCAAGCAGCCGCCGATGAGCTCGAAGGCCAACACGCCATCGTCCAGTCGTAGTGCGCGTTCGAGAAGGTCACTTTGCCATGATTGCGGCGCGATTTCAGCTGTGGTGCTCATACCTCCGCTTTCCGTCAACCATCTCGTCTCAGGAATCAATTCCGCATACGCTGAACCTATGAGTACACCAGTGGTTTTGCTTCATGGAATGTGGTCGACGGGCGAAACTCTTGATCCCATACGCAAACGGTTAGAAGCTCTTGGTTACCAATGCTGGGCGCCAACTCTGCCACATCATGAAAATGGGGGTGATGCGCAAGGCGTCGGCAACCTGTCATTGCGGAACTACATCAGCGTTCTCGAAAAGTTCATCGCCGATCAAAACTTTGCGACGCCACCGCTCCTGGTTGGCCACTCCTTGGGTGGTTTGCTGGCCCAGATGCTGGCCGCTCGCATCCCAACGGCAGGTCTTGTGCTGTTTGCTCCGGGGGTGCCACCGGGCGGAATTCCAGCGACTTCACTTTCACAACTTCGGTTCTTCTTTCCGATCAACATCCGCCCGTTTTGGTGGAAGCGTGCACACCGCCCAGCGTCCTTCAAAGCAAGCTGCTCGGCATTGTTCAACAATCTCACGCCTGCTCGCCAACGAGAGCTGTTTGACGCTTTGGTTCCCGACTCAGGACGGGTGCTTTTCGAGTTGTCATTTCCACAACTTGATCGCACCAAGGCTGGAAGGCACGACTACAACGCGGTAGGGGTCCCCGTGATCATTCTGCACGGCACCAAAGACGGAGTTGTTCCATCACGAGGTTCACACAAACTGCGATCAAAGTATGCCCACGTAATACTCCACGAGTACCCTGGCGCCGGTCATTGGGCCTTCGAAGAGACCAACACCTCTGACAAGATGTTTTCTGATCTCGAGCGGTGGCTCATTACCCAACACTTTTCGTTGTAGGGAACCAGAAGACTCCCAACCGACGTCATAACTTGCAACAATCATCGACTCTTGAACGAGAGTCGGTAGCAGCGAACAACGAGGCAATCATGTTCAAACAAGCTCACCCAAACGATCGAACCACTCCCTTATCGGGCTTCAGCTCAGCCGTTTTCACGGCAGCGATTTTGGCGCTCAGCATCGGCTTTTCAGGATGCGCCCGCGAAACAACCCCCTCTTCCGCGAGCACTGAGGCAACGGCAACCACTGAAGCAACGTCTGAATTCAGTGCCGCCGCTCAACCAGTCGGGGGCACTGAACCAGAAAACCCCGCTACCGACGCAAAACCAAATCCCGGCCCGGTAGCCCAAACTACGTTGCCCAAACCCGGCGAATTCCAGGTACTGGTCACCGTCCTAGAAACCGGCGGAATGTGTGCTGGACCATGCGGAAACGTTCAAACCGTTCTCTACAGCGACGGCACCTGGACTCAAGGCCTTGCCATTGATCCCAATCAAACCGTAACGGCGACCACACTCCCACCCAAACACGGGCAGCTGGATATTGCCCTCGCTCAGAAGATCGCTGGGGCCATACGCTCAACCACGGCAACGGAACTCCAAGCACTTCCGGTTACTCAGCAGTACTGCCCTTCTGCAGCCGATGGTCGAGATCTTTCGTTCACATACCGTCTCGATGGAGTCGAAGTGGCGCTTTCGAACTGCACCATCAATCTCAGGGAGGCCAATCCGTTGGTGCACCTCACCTCGGAAGCACTCGACAAAATCTCCGAAACGGCGAGTTCACCGAGCTAACAACGGCGAAGGTCTCACTTCGGCTCGTCACACAAGGACTCGTCACTCAAGGATTCACGGTGACCGAGGGGCCATTTCAAATCCCACCTCACTCGGGGACTCCGCATATCTCACTTCATCGATTCTCTCGGAGAGGTTGCATCAAGGGGCCTCCCCGAGCCGAGCGGGACTAACCTCCGGCAGCTTTTACTTTCCAGCCTTGTTGTTTGAGCGCGTCCATCACGAGTTCGCGATGATCCCCTTGGATGGTGATGATGCCATCCTTCGTGGTGCCACCTGCTCCGCATGCGGCCTTGAGTGCTTTGCCGAGATCGCTCAGTTCATCATGATCAAGCGGCAGGCCCTTGACCAAGGTAACTCCCTTGCCTCCACGACCTTTGGTTTCCCGCGACACGCGCACGAACCCGTCGGTCGGAGCAACTACCGCCAAATTCTTTTTACATGTACACTTAGCAATGGCTTGTGAACAGTCCGGGCACATGCGTCCAAGTTCAGTGGAATAGACCACACCGCCGGTTGCTCCTCCCCGATTCTTCATGGCACCGCTCCACCATCCGCATTAGGCGAAGAACTCGCGGGCCGACCCGTCACCGATTGACCAGTCGGAGCCACAGAAGACCCAGGCCGAACGCCACTCGAAACTTCAACGCCCGGTCTACCACTGGGTGCCCCAGAACCCGGCCGGCCGCCACCCGACGAAGCACCCGAAGCAGAACCGGGACCCGTAGTGGGTCGTTGCGGCGCCGGGCAACAATCCATCGGACACACGTCGTGATTGGCGCCACGATCACCAAGACACAAGCGTTCAGGGGAAGCTCCGTTCACCAAAGCAATACGTTCCTCGACCAACAAACGAATCATGCGCACGAAACGAGGATCGGTCCCCACCGTTGCTGATCGACCTAGTGGCAAGCCCAATTCCAAAGCTTTGTCGCGGGCTTGGGTATCAAGGTCATACACCACTTCCATATGATCACTTATGAACCCAATCGGCACCATCAAGACCGCGCCGGCACCGTTGGCATGCAACGAAGCTAGGTGATCACAGATATCGGGTTCAAGCCAAGGTTGCCCCGGGGCACCGCTGCGGGATTGAAACACCAACTCCCATGGCAACACCTCAGCGGTTCGCTCGTACACCGCTTCGGCGACGAGACGCGAGGCTTCGCGAAGTTGCGCCACGTAGTCACTCGTTTCAGCATTGGCCAGGGGAATGCTGTGGGCCGTGAAAGCCAGATGCGTTGCTGGGGTTCCGTCGGTATAGAGCTTTGACAGTGATGCCAACACACCATCGACCATGGGCTCAATGAACCCAGGATGGTTGTAGAACACCCTGATCTTGTCGACCACCGGGGCGCCATCGCCAACGGATTCGCAGGCACGGATGATGTCCTCGCGGTACTGCCGACATCCCGAATACGAAGAGTACGCGCTCGTGACAAAAGCCAGAACTTGGCGAACCCCGTCGGCCTTCATTTGGGTCATGGTGTCGTTCAGGTACGGGGTCCAGTTACGGTTCCCCCAATAGATTGGAAGCTCAACACCATGAAGGGCAAACTCGGTTTCCAATGCCGCGATCAGCGAACGATTTTGGCCGTTAATGGGGCTTACTCCGCCGAAGAGGTTGTAATGCTGGCTTACCTGCACCAGCCTCTCCGTAGGGATACCCCGACCACGAGTCACGTTCTCCATAAACGGCAGCACATCTTCAGGCCCCTCGGGTCCACCAAAGGACACGACCAGCATTGCATCGTATCCGGCGGCCTTCATTGAAGCCCCATTGGTTGGTTCGGGGTTTGGAATGGAAGACGTTGAGGATTGCGCAGGCGATGTCACCTTCCCAGCATGGTCGAATCTCCAACCCAACTACGCTGTTGTTCTTCTATCCCTTCCGCTCAGCATTTGCCAATACCCCAGGGGGCGGCGACATTCTCCTCGGTATTGATGAGAACGCAGGTTTCAAGAGCGTTGTAATTGACCGTTCAGCGCTTAAGAAGGCAATGGTTTCGATTGCGCGGCAATCAGTATCGCCACCGTTGTCTTTAACTTTTGAAGACGTCGAGTTTGAAGGCGAGAGCGTGCTCGTGGCCCGAGTCCCGGAGCTTTCGCTTTCCAAAAAGCCTGTACCGTTCGAAGGACAGCAAAGGCCTATCTGCGCTCCTGGAACGGAGATTTCGAGCTCTCAGAATTAGAGATTCAAGGTATGTTGATCAACAGGACCAACATTGGCTGGTTTGGCAGCCCTCGGCTCATACCCTCAGCAGTGGTTTCCAAACTTCGTTATTCAGGCTTCTGCGGCACCCGAGCCAGGAGATTCTTCGGAGGTGCGGGTGGGAGATACTGCTCGATTCTCAGGCCCCATTCCCCAGATGATCGATGACGTGCTCACCTGGGTTGGTTCTCACAGCAGACACCAAATCGTGGATTTCCCGAACGGTCGTGTGCGCGATCGATTCGACTTTCCTCCTACAGCGGTGCGCGAGCTTCTATCGAATGCCCTCGTGCACAGAGACATTGGCGAGTGGGCGTGGTCACAAGCCGTTGAGTTACGAATCGACGCTAAGCAGCTCACGCTCGCAAACCCTGGCGGTCTGTACGGTCTCACCGTTTCTCGGCTGTTCACGAACCAACTCACCTCGGCCCGCAACGTAACGCTGATGCGCATCTGTCAACACGTAAAGCTTCGTGACGGCCGCGTTGTTGAAGCCCTCGCAACCGGTATTCCCCAAATCATGAAAGCCACCGTTGGCGACGGGTTACCGGCACCCAAATTCTTCGACCAAGGAATCACCTTTACCGCGATCCTCACAAGACCATTCGCGCGCATAGCTTTGGAAGCAACTTCAGTAGAAGTTGAAAGTTACGGGAAGCCGAAAGTGACCCCTACCAAAGTAACGATCCTCAAGGCACTGAAGGGTCCAAAATCGCAAGCTGAACTGTCGATGCAACTGGACCTAGCACCTCAGGCAATCCGGAAGCATCTTCGCAACCCAGTCAAGAAGGGGTTCGTAGAAATGATCGGAGGTAAAGGCCATCCCTTAACCGCCTACCGCAAGACCAATCAAGCGAACCAACAGTGAACTCCGAACCATTTCAAGTTCGATTTCCAAGGCAACGTTGAGGGTGACTCCATTTCTTAACCCCTAAAACAGTCGGCCCGAGCTTGAAAGCCCGGGCCAAAATGTGTTTCAGATCAAACTCTTAAGCCCACATAGGGGCTCAGCTACTACTTGGCTAGAGCGGAGCAGACCGTATCCGTCAGCAAACGGCAAACCAGGTACGGATCCATATTGGCGTTAGGACGACGATCTTCGAGGTAGCCCTTGCCCTCGATCGGCACCTGCCACGGAATACGAACCGAAGCGCCACGATCGGAAACACCGTAGGAGTACTTGTTCCACGGAGCAGTTTCGTGCTTGCCAGTTAAACGATCTTCGATGCCAGGACCGTAGTTGAGAACGTGCTCCATAACCTTCTTGCCAATGGCGACGCAAGCCTTCTCGATGACCTTGTAGCCACCCTCTTCACGCATGGCCAAGGTGGAGAAGTTGGTATGCGCGCCAGCACCGTTCCAATCACCCTTCATTGGCTTCGCGTCCATGGAAATCACCACGTCGAAATCTTCGGCAATGCGGTGCAACAACCAACGAGCAACCCACAACTGATCAGAAACTTCAACGGTCCCGAGCGGTCCAACCTGGAATTCCCACTGGCCAGGCATAACTTCTGCGTTGGTACCCGAGATCAGGATGCCAGCATCGATACAAGCCTGGGTGTGGGCCTCAACGATGTCACGGCCAACAACACGGCCGGTGCCAACGCCACAGTAGTAAGGACCCTGAGGTTCAGGAAAGCCTTCTTTCGGGAAACCAAGCGGACGGCCAGCGGCAGTCAACATGGTGTATTCCTGCTCGATACCAAACCATGGCTCTTGCTTGGCGTACTTCTTGGCAACCTTGGCCGCAGCAGCACGGGTGTTGGTTGGGTGCGGAGTCATGTCGTTGAGGAGAACCTCACACATAACCAAAATGTTGTCGCCACCGCGGATTGGATCTGGGCAAGACCACACTGGACGAAGAACGCAATCGCTCTTGTCTCCAGGAGCTTGATTGGTCGACGAACCATCAAAGCCCCAAATTGGTGGCGTTGCGCCATCGGCCATGACTTTGGTCTTGTTGCGTAGGGTTGGTGATGGCAATGTGCCATCGATCCAGATGTACTCAGCTTGGTACACGGTGGTTCCTCTCAAATCAGGCGACAGAAGGGGTTCCTGTGCGCTGGGCAAAAATGGATAAAGCGTATTGACAAAGTTTGTCGACTAGGAGTTTCTGGTCAGTTGCGCCTTTGTTGCGGCAGTGTGAACAGCCACGTAAAGCGACGCAAAACACACGCCACTCACCAAAAACTTCTGCACAAATCGCTGGTCGTCAAGAATCGACGCAAAGAATACGAGATTTTTCGGTGACGTTTTGTGAACCCCGTATGAACAACGTTTCTCAGCCATGGCACGCGCCACAGAAAGCGGCCAAGCTGTTGGCATGTCATCGTCGAATCGCCATGCCAGCCAAATTGATTATGTGTTGCGCACCGTCGAGGAGCGAAAGGTCCGTTTCATCCAGCTTTGGTTCACCGATGTGCTCGGTTCGCTTAAGTCTTTCGCCATCACCCCAGCCGAGTTAGAGAACGCCTTTGAAGAGGGCATGACCTTTGACGGTTCGGCCATCGACGGATTCAGCCGCTACACCGAATCCGACATGCTGGCCATGCCCGATCCCGACACCTTCGAAATTCTTCCCTGGAAAAACGATGAACCGGTAGGACGCATGTTCTGCGATGTCACCATGCTCGATGAAACCCCCTTCTTGGGTGACTCCCGCCAAGTGCTGCGCCGAGGTCTCGAAAAGGCCCGCTCCATGGGTTACAGCTTCTATGCCTCCTCAGATATGGAGTACTTCTACTTCGCCGATAACGACCCTTCCCATGCACCCAAGCCCCTCGACACGTCATCGTTCTTTGACCTTTCAGCGGCCGACGCTGGTGGGGATCTTCGTCGCAAAACCATCAACTACCTCGAAGCTCTCGGCATCCCAGTTCGCTACAGCCACCACGAAGAAGCCCCGTCGCAACAGGAGATTGACCTTCGTTACACCGACGCCCTCACCATGGCCGATTCCATCATGACGTGTCGCTTGGTTGTCAAAGAAGTAGCCATGGAGCGCGGTGTCTATGCAACGTTCATGCCCAAACCCATCGCTGGCGTCCAGGGATCCGGTATGCACACACACCTTTCTCTGTTCAAGGATGACGAAAACGCTTTTTACAATGCCGACGACCCAACCAAGCTTTCGTTAGTTGGTCAGCAGTTCTTGGCGGGGATTTTGCATCACGCTCGAGAGATAACCGCACTTACGAATCAATGGGTAAATTCCTACAAACGCTTAGTAGTTGGTTATGAGGCACCGGTGTTTGTGAGTTGGGCTCGTTACAACCGTTCGGCTCTCGTTCGTGTTCCCACACCGAAGCGGGGCAAGGCCTCGTCGACCCGTATTGAGTACCGTGCTCCCGATCCGGCTTGCAACCCCTACTTGGCCTACGCCGCACTGTTAGCAGCCGGGTTGAAAGGCATCGAAGAAGGTTACGAACTCGGGCCGGAGCTCACCGAGAACTTGGCTGAGATGACGCCATCCCAAGCCGCAAAAGCCGGGCTTGGTCAGCTGCCATCGTCCCTTGCGGATGCGGTCAACGTGATGGAAGGTTCTGAGCTTGTGGCCGAAGCATTGGGCGAACACGTCTTTGAATGGTTCCTTCGTAACAAACGTGCGGAATGGTCGGCGTACAAAACCCACGTCAGTCAATTCGAACTCGATCGCTATCTTCCATCGCTCTAACCGCCTTCTACGCGCACCTACGAACTGACTTCTGATGGCCCTCGCTCCCCTTCTCGTCTTCCCCGATCCACCCCCCGTTGCATTGGCACAAACCCTCGACCTTGCCGGATACCGGTACTTAGCTGTTGCCTCTGTTGTGGCCGCTGAGCGCGCCGAACCCGATGAAGGTTGGGGCGGGGCCATCATCAATGCCGACGTTGATCCCGAGGGGGCTTGGGCCATCTGCAGAGCGCTACGTAAACGTGATGTCCCTCTCGATCCACTTCTGTTGCTGGTAAGCGGAACGCAACTTGGTGATCTCGAGTTGAGAGAAGACCTCTACGACGACTTCTGCCTTTCCCCGTTTCATCCTCGTGAGTTGGAAGCGCGGCTCAAGCATTTGTTGTGGCAAACCGGCAAGGGCGTTAGTGCCGAAGTTGTGGAATACGGCCCACTGGTATTGAACTTAGAGACCTACCAAGCGGTCATTGAAAAACGCCCACTCGACCTCACGTATATGGAATACGAACTCCTCAAGTTCCTATCGACACACCCCGGCAAAGTGTTCACCCGCGAAACCTTGCTCTCCCGGGTCTGGGGCTACGAGTACTACGGCGGCGCACGCACTGTAGACGTACACATCAGGCGTTTGCGAGCCAAACTCGGCGAAGAGCACAACCTCATTCACACCGTCCGCTCCGTGGGCTACCGCTTCGGCACCAGCCGCTGGAACGCCTAAACCCTACCCACAGATTGCGGGTGCGAGTTGACAGTCATCCTCCGTCCCAGCTGAGCGTGGGCCGCGGGGGACAGAAAGTGACCCCAGGGACGCACCCCAACGACAACCAGTCCCTCACCCCACACGCTAGGTCCACATACCAATAAATCCGCTATCGCAGCCCAGCCCTGTCGAGGGCCGCAGACCCTTCAATTCATCCTCCGTCCCAGCTGGGCGTGGGCCGCGGGGGACAGAAAGTGGCCCCAGGGACGCACCCCAACGACAACCAGTCCCTCACC
>JAYUVJ010000450.1:0-3192 GCA_043754155.1 Acidimicrobiia bacterium | reverse complement strand
TTGCTTGTGGAGATGGGCCGACGGCGATGGTCTACATCAAATCGCCGCGTCGAAGAACCGTTTCGCTTCTACCTTCGGGACGACGAGATCGGCTGAACGGCGCGTTCTACCGAAGCCAGAAAGAGTTCGTCGAACGCCGACCCGTCAACGCTTGTAACGACTCGGTGCAGTCGCCCGGCAGGGTCATCCACAAAACGCAGGACCCCATCGTGTGTTCGAGACGAAAGCCGCCGCTCTTCGATTTGGGCACCATTCCATCCAAGGGCCACAGCAGCGGTAACAGGATCCCAATGAAAGTTCGTGAGATCGTCGGGAATCCCGGGCCACGTCTCCGCTAGATGCACGAAACCGCTTGCGTCTCGATGCAACTCGCTCTGGTCTGCGAGGAGAGAACCCAGCGGACCTGCCGCCCTCAGTCGCGAAAGATGCCGTCCTTTCAGCGTTGCGTGCATCGCAACGGGAAGCGGCATCAACGTAAGGTTTGCCGTAGCTGCGACGATCTCGGCTGCCCGAACATCGACTTGTGTATTGAAGTCGAACTCATGACCCCATGGCGCCATCGAAGGTCCAGCCACCCCAAACCATCCGTTCATCGCAACAACCGGCACATCGGTCAGTGATCCCGGCCGGATCAGTTCAAGCATGGCCAGATTCGTAAACCCGCCAATAGCCAGCACCGTCGCACCCTGAGTCACATTTTCCAGCAAGAGATCCAAAAACGCAGTGGGCCTATCTCGAAGTGGCTCAACCGTTAAGTTCCAGAACCTCGAATCTTCGGCTGTCGAGCGGTACTTGCCCCCGGTCAGGGTGGTGTCGCTTCCCGGCGCAATTGGCACACCAATCCGATCCGCTGTCTTCAGCACTTGTGCAACACAACCGGCGCGGTGTCCATCATGTTCGAGTGAAGTGGTTATCCCGACGAGTTCAACTTCGGACCAACCCAGCACCATCGCAAGCGCGCAGGCGTCATCCGGATCGCCACCGAAGTCCGTGTCGAGGTGCAACTTCATACCCAAACTTTATGTCGCCGCCGCAGTATCAACCGCTTCATTTCCCCGGTCGAACGCTGCGCCGCGCCCTTACGCCCGGGTGTGCCGTTGCGGGTCACTTTCATAACGACGCTTGATAGCTGGCCGCCATGCTCCGGACCATATTGGTCTATGCGTCAGTGGAGTGTGGATGCTGGGATCCAGCGGTAGAGGGTGTGGATGGATATGCCCGAGGTTGTTGGCGACGTCTCGGGGTGTTATGCCGGTGAGTAGGAGTTTTCGGGCGGCTTCGATTTTGGTGTCGGTCCCGAACTTGTACCGAAAGGTTCTTGCTAACAACCCCTCGATACAAGCTCAGTCTCAGTGGACTGCCCCTCGGCCTGAAGACCGGTCAAGCAGGCATGACAACCGGGGCTGGTGGAACGAAATCCGGTTTGTCTCGCAGTTCCTTCTTCAGGTCGTTCACCTCGTCACGCAGGCGAGCGGCGTACTCAAAGCGCAGATCAGTGGCGGCTTCACGCATTTCCTCTTCCAATGTGCGGATAAGCCGCTCGAGTTCGTTGGCGGGCAACTCGGCGAAATCGCTTCGATTTTTCTCTTCCCCGCGGCGCTTTCGCTTATCCGAACCCGGAACCGTCGCCCGCCTTGCCGCTTCTTCGGGACGGAGCATGGCCAAAATATCGGTAACAGCCTTACGGATCGTTTGCGGATTGATGCCGTGCTCCAAGTTGTACGCAATCTGTTTGGCCCTGCGCGCACTTGTCACCGAAATGGCTCGTTCCATGGAGCCTGTCATCTTGTCGGCGTACATGATCACCTGCCCGTCGGCGTTACGGGCAGCACGACCGGTGGTTTGAATCAACGATGTTTCCGATCGCAAAAATCCTTCCTTATCGGCGTCAAGGATGCACACCAACGAAACCTCGGGAAGGTCAAGACCTTCACGGAGCAAGTTGATGCCAACGAGAATGTCGAATTCGCCTAACCGTAAATCACGGAGAATTTCGATGCGCTCAATAGTGTCAACCTCGGAGTGCAAATACCGAACGCGAAGGCCCTGCTCCAACAAGTAATCGGTGAGGTCTTGGGCCATGCGTTTGGTGAGCGTGGTTACCAAAACACGATCACCCTTCTCGATGCGTTTGCGAGCCTCGCCCATAAGATCATCGATCTGGCCCTTCGTCGGACGAACGATGATCTCCGGATCGATGAGCCCCGTGGGACGAACCACCTGCTCAACCACCTGGGTTGACTGTTCAATCTCATAGGGCGATGGGGTGGCAGAAACAAACACCACCTGGTTTAGTTTCTCGTAAAACTCATCGAAGCGAAGCGGTCGATTATCGGCGGCGCTGGGCAGACGAAATCCGAAATCAATGAGATTTTCTTTGCGTGAGCGGTCCCCGTGGTACTGGCCGTGAACCTGGGGAACCGATTGGTGACTCTCATCGACCACTAACAAGAAATCCTTGGGAAAATAGTCAATCAAGGTAAACGGTGCCTCCCCTGGTTGACGACCGTCAATATGACGGGAGTAGTTCTCAATGCCGTTGCAATAGCCAACTTCAGCCATCATCTCCAAGTCATACTGTGTACGCATACGAAGTCGTTGTGCTTCAAGCAGCTTGTTTTCACCCTCAAACCACTTCAGCCGTTTCTGCAACTCATCTTCGATGCCAACAACAGCGCGTTTCATCCGTTCTTCACCCGCGACATAGTGCGTTGCCGGGAAAATCATGATCTCGGTTTCCTCGCCCAATTGCTCACCGGTAATCGGGTCAACCATAACCAACCGCTCGACGGTGTCACCAAACATCTCGATCCGAAGTACATGCTCTTCATACGCCGGATGCACCTCGACGGTATCGCCACGCACCCGGAAGTTGCCGCGGACCAAGTTGGCATCGTTACGGTCATATTGCATTTCAACGAGGCGACGCAAAATCGAACGTTGGTCATAATCCACACCGGTATGAAGCTCCAGCAAATTCCCTTTGTACTCTTCTGGATTTCCCATGCCGTAAATACAGCTCACGGACGCAACCACAATCACGTCTTTGCGCGTTAGCAAGCCGCTCGTGGCCGCGTGACGGAGACGATCGATCTCCTCATTGATCGATGAGTCCTTCTCTATATAGGTGTCACTTGAGGCGATGTAGGCCTCGGGCTGGTAATAGTCGTAATAGCTGACGAAGTACTCAAC
>JAYUVJ010000449.1:0-6637 GCA_043754155.1 Acidimicrobiia bacterium | reverse complement strand
TCAACAGTGATGATGTTGCCGTGGACGTGGACCGAATCGGCATTGCCGGTTTCAAGGATTCCGCGGGCCACTAGATCGGGAGGACGTGTGCCAAACGTGTCGTCGATGGTCTTGTAACGCTCGTGTGCCATGCCGGTGAGGGCACGGTTGGTCTCGAAACGCACAATGCCGTGTTTTGCACTCGGCTTTTCAATGACGGAAATCAGCATGCCCATAACGCCGCAGATCCTAGCCGCCAACGTGGTTGCAAACGACCCAGGCACCCACCGATCAAATCCGGCAAAGCGAACCTACGATGTCGCCCACTAGGTCGGTTTCGTGCAGAAGCTATGAGAAAAACCGCGATAGTGAGCGACATTTGGACCCAGGGAACCGAAATTCCAACCTACAAAGGGGCGACCTCGGTCGGGTGGAAGGCGTCGGTGACCCACTTCCAGTGCATCCGACCATGGCCGGCATTGGCGCCCAGTACCCCACCGACGGTGCCATCGGCCCAGGGCGCACCGGGGAGAGCCTCGCCGAGTTGTTCGTCGGTGAGTTCGGCCAACAGGTTCAACGTGACCGCCCGGGAAACCTGACCAAGGGCGACTACTTCATCGAAGCTTTTGCCGGCATGTTGAACCTGCCACTCATCGGTCATGGCGTGCACCCCAGCCATGATTTCGGCCATGGTGCGGGCATTCCCATGCTCATCGGTACGTAGGCCAACAGGGTTTTCGTGCCCCGCCACATGACGACGAATCATTCCCGCGAAGTTGTGTTCAATTAACGACAGGTGCGCCAAATGATCAAGCGGGCTCCATAGGTTCGACGGGTCGTGTTCACTTGGGGTGAGTCCGGCATGGAGCTGTTCCTCGGTGAGGGAAGCATATTCATTGAGCAACCAAACCCGGCCCTCATGCAGTTGTTTTTCGATCTCAATTCGTCGCATGTCGCCAGGTCTAGCCCACGGCCTTGCACGCGG
This sequence comes from Acidimicrobiia bacterium, assembly GCA_043754155.1. Classification (GTDB taxonomy): domain Bacteria; phylum Actinomycetota; class Acidimicrobiia; order Acidimicrobiales; family JANYDT01; genus JANMZO01. Next base: position 5,673 of record JAYUVJ010000449.1, on the reverse strand, counting down.
TCCAACCAGAGCGAAGAACGGAGTTGGGCATGCCCGCGTGCACTTCGTTCCTTGCGGGGTGGGGCCAACCAAGATGCTTGGCTCGGCCCACGAAACGGAGTCGTTCAAGATCCGCTTCGAAACGGCGATACCCATTGGCCACCCGCTGAGCCGGTCGCATCAACCGTCCAAATGCATGTGAGGAAAAAACCCGGGATCTATCGACCTTCTTTTGCCGGAAATGGAGCCGCCCGAGCGCAGTGTGTTGCCTGTCACTGTCCACTAAGAGGTTTAAGTTGCATCAAGACAGTTCCCGATATATCGTATACTTGTTAAAGAATTCAAGTGGATTCAAAAACGAAAGGAAAACACATGCGAGGAAAACCTCCAACACACAACACCGACCACGCAACCGCCAGCTTTGCCGACCAAGAATTAGGACCTAGAGGACCACAGGGATTCGGTCGACGTCATCGCGGACCCCATGGGCACGGACCACGTGAACACAGGCCCGAAGGATCGGGCAGACATTTTGGCCCACCGTCGTTCGGCGAAGGCGGCCCCGGAAGATTTCGCGGACGCACTCGTCGCGGTGAAATCCGTACGGCGCTCCTAGCCATTCTCGATGAGGCTCCTGGCCACGGTTACGAATTGATCCAACGGATCGAAGCAAAAACCGAAGGCCGATGGAAGCCAAGCCCCGGATCGGTTTACCCAACGCTGCAGCTACTCGAAGATGAAGGTCTCGTAGCTGCAACGGAGACAGACGGTAAGCGTACATACGCCTTGACCGAAATAGGTGCCACGGAGCACCAACGCCGAGCAGGCGAGGGAAACGAAAACTTGTGGACCCGCGGCGAAGATGGCCGACCAACTGCTGGCCTCTTCGAAGCTGTGGCTGGAATTGCCCTGGCCGCAAAACAGGTGGCAATGGGAGCGAACGCAACCCAAATCGAAGCGGCAACAACGGTCATCCGTGACGCCCGCAAGAAGCTGTACGCCATCCTCGCCGAGGACTAACACTCACCATGAAAAACGAAGCATCTGTCGGAGGTAAACAACAGCCCTCCGGCATTCTTCTTCGAAAAGGACTAGCAAACGTCAACCATTATTCGCTCAATGCAGTGCCATCCATTTGACTGCAGTGAACCGCAAGACCAGTGACCTGAAGTGACCTGAAGTGACCTGAAGTAACCTGCAGCAGACCGGTGCGGTCTAGCAACAGCACCATCTACCAACAGCACTTCCATTGATGGGTCAGACTGTGGATATGGCCGAGCGAACCAACTCTTCCGACGTTTCGATCTCTGCGTCGCAAGCAGCGGCTGTGCCTGAATCGGCTCGTTGGCGAAGGTTCGGAGTTACCGATCGTGATGCGTTGCGAGCGGTTCGTGAATTGTGGAGCACCTTGGGGGATCCGCGGACGGTTGAGGCTTCGGTTGAGGTGTCCGCAAACGTGTCTACGAACCGGGTCTTTATGCTCCGGCTCAACGACGATACGCACCTCTTCGCCAAGGTTTCAAACTACGGCTCCTCCTTCCTTTTTCGCGAAGAGCATGATCGAGTGCTCCGTCTGCGTAAAGGCTTGACCGGCACCCGATTTGAGAACTTCCTCGCGACACCGCTCACAAAATCCTCGAGTTCGTCAGCGACACCATCCAAAAGTCCCACGCCACGCGAACAGGTTCACACGTACTACGACGGTTCGGTGTGGGGTGTCATCTATGAAGAAGTTGAGCGACGCGAATCGCTACCAAAAATACTCAACGATGCGGATATCGAATGCTTGGCTCGCGAAGTTGCAGCATTCCACCGGGCTTGCTCCGACGTTACGATACGCGACGCCATCCCTCGCACGTCCACGTCGATTAGTTCCGACATGGTGCACCTCCTTGATTTGGTGGCGGATCGCACCGCGTCGAAGACCCTACGTTTACCCTCCGAAGCACTAGATATCGTGCGCAGGCACGGTCAACGCTTCCTCTACTCACTCGACGATCTTGGTTATGCCGATATGCCACGTATCCCGGTTTTGGTCGATTGGAACCTCGGTAATTTTTCGGTTGATCGGTTGCCGGATGGTTCGTTTCAGTTGTTTAGTCGTTGGGATTACGACTGGTTCCGAACCGATACTTTGCTACTGGATTTCTATTTCTTGTCTCGGGTCTCTTCACAGACCGGCGATCGCACCAGATTTTCCTATGGCGTGCATACCCTATCGGAGCCCCGATTCACTCGGTTTGTTGCGGCATACCATGAAGTAAGTCCGCTTACCGAATGCGATATTGAAATGATGGTGGAAACCTATCGGTTCTTCATTCTCCACTATGTACTTTCTGTCGGTGATCATTTCTTTCGCACCGATCTTTGGGACACGTTTCGCCACGACGCCATAACTAACGGGCTGCCCTCCGTTGACACGTTCGATCGCTCCCCTCTCCTCGCTGTTATCAGTTGATATCCCGTTACAAACCCTGTGTTTCAATCCAAAATTTGTCGTCCCGAAGTCTCTGGATCTCTACGCGCTAGAAGTCGCTTCAAGTGAGTGACGCCGAGAACTGTCTTGCTCAAACTTCAGCCTTTTTCGTTGCGACGTGGAATGTCAATTCCATTGCTGCCCATCAACAGCAGGTACTCGATTGGCGAAGCGGAGTTGGGGCCCGCCACAGCAAATACGGGGTCCTCGCGGAGCGGGCTGTGTCTAGCGAAGCAAGCCCGACCGCCCAGGACGGCCGTTCATGAGCAACAGAAACTTACAGCTGCAAAGACTTTGTTTCGAGGAACTCCATGACGCCGTGAGGGCCACGTTCGCGGCCGTTGCCGGATTGCTTGTAACCACCGAATGGTGCGGCTGGGTTGTAGGCGCCGCTGTTTACGTCGACTTGTCCAGTGCGCATTTTGCGAGCAAACGCCTTTGCGCGCTCGGGGTCATTCGCAGTTACGCCGCCACCAAGTCCATAGGGCGTGCCGTTGGCGATCTCTAGTGCTTCAGCTTCGTCGGCATAGGGCATCACCACAAGAACCGGACCGAAAATTTCTTCCTGCGCGACCGTCATAGAAGCGGTGACGTTGGCCAAAACCGTCGGCTTCACGTAGTAGCCAGTGGGCAGATCATCGGGGGCTTCGGCGCCGCCACCAACCAATGTTGCACCTTCTTCGATGCCTTTGACAATGTATGCGCGCACACGATCACGTTGTGTTGCTGAGATGACCGGGCCGAGCTTGGCCGCGCCACCTTTGGGATCACCAATTGTCCATGAAGGCAACGCAGCTGCAATGAGATCAACAATTTGATCGTGCTTGGCGGCGGGCACGAGCAGACGGGTGAGGGCAGAACAAGTTTGTCCGGAGTTCATGAAGCACGCACCGAGAGCCTTACCCACAACCTTGGGCATGTTTTCATCGGTGATGTCATCAAGCAACACATTGGCGCTTTTGCCACCGAGCTCAAGGGCGACACGCTTAATGTTCTGCGCGCCTACTTCCATGACTCGCTGGCCAGCGCGTGTTGAACCCGTGAACGACACCATGTCTACGTCGGGATGCTTGGCAATGGCTTCGCCAACGACCGGGCCAGTGCCCGAGACGAGGTTGAACACACCGGCGGGTAGGCCAACTTCATGGATGATTTCGGCCAGAATAAAGGCGTTGAGCGGAGCCACTTCGGAAGGCTTGAGCACCACGGTGTTCCCCGTCGCAATGGCCGGAGCGACCTTGAGCACCACTTGGTACAGCGGGTAGTTCCACGGTGTGATGGCACCGACAACACCGATCGGTTCGCGGATGATTAGCGAAGTACCAACCTGCTCTTCGAACTTGATTTCGCTCAACCATTGGGCAGTGAGCTTCCATTCATTCGTCGGCAGCCCAGCTTGGATGGCCTTCGACAAACCCAGCGGCATGCCCACTTCGCCCGCCACGACTTCGGCGATTTCTCCCATACGGGCCACCATTGCCTCATGGATTCGTCCGCACAGCGCAATGCGCTCCTCAAGCGGAGTTTGCGACCATGCTGGGAAGGCGGCTTTGGCGGCGGCTACTGCTGCATCAACGTCGGCTGGGGTGCCCTCGGGAATGTGGCCCATAACTTGCTCGGTATGCGCGTCGATCACGTCAATGAAGGCACCGGCTGCGGTTGAAGGCTGCCAAGCGCCGTTGATGTACTGGTTATCGAAGTTGCGAAGATTGCTCATCCCCAAAACATAGGCGCCCCGGCGATCCAAAGGCCAAGCCAGGCGCCTACTTCATTAGTAGCACGCCACTCGGTGACTCAATAGTTGTCCAGCGAAACACGAGCCGAGCGGCCTACGCTAGGTCTCATGAGTAACCGATCGGCCTCGCCTTCTCAGCAATCGGCTGCAGCTGGACAGAGCACTGAAGGGCATGTCATGACAGCCAATGTCTCGGATCAGAGTGCAAGCGAGGCCAAGGGGGATTCGCTGGTTCACGACGAACCGAACCGGCCTGCAGGAAAACGGGTTGGATTTTTTCATGGCGTCCCGTTTCCAACGATTGTCGCCACGCTGGGCACGATCATCATCACGTTCTTGGCGTATGAGTTTTTGGCCCGCACCACGCGCGTCATCACGTGGGTTCTGGTTGCAGCGTTTTTCGCCGTTGTCCTCACACCACTCGTGGATTTCCTCACCAAAAAGGTTGGTCTACGAAAGGGACTTGCTGCAGGGCTTGTCTTCTTGGTGGGCATTGGCTCGCTGGTGTTTATGGGCTATGTATTCATTAAACCGCTGGCCAAGCAGGGTACGGAGTTTGCCAACAACTTTCCTGATTACGTGAAAGATGCCCAGGCCGGCAAAGGGCAGGTTGGCAAGTTGGTGAAGCGTTGGAAGATCGACACTTGGCTTGAAGACAACCAAAAAGTGATTCAAGAACGAGCGCAACAAATCTTTGAACCCAAGAAGATTCTCGGCACCACGACCAGTGCCATTGGCTCGGTGTTTACCGTGGTGGCGGCCATTCTCACCATTGCCGTATTGTCGTTCCTGATGCTGTTGGAGGGCCGCGACATCCTGATGAATATGAGCAGAATCTTGCCGGTAGGCCAGCGGGAAAGAGGGCTCAAAGTTGGTAAGGAAGCGGCTCGCGCCGTTACTGGTTATGTGGCCGGGAACCTCCTGATCAGTGTGATCGCTGGCGTGGCCACGTTCATTTTCCTCACCATCGCCGGTGTTCCGTTCGCTGGGGTGTTGGCGTTATGGGTGGGTTTTGCCGACCTTATTCCGCTGATCGGTGCCACGTTGGGCGCCATACCTACCGTGCTAGTGGCTTTCCTGTCTTCGACGACGGTGGGCGTGGCAACGCTGATCTTCTATGTCATCTACCAACAGTTCGAAAATCATGTGCTTCAAGTGACCATCATGTCGAAAACGGTGGCTCTCAAACCGTTGATCGTGTTGGCCAGCGTGTTGTTCGGCGTAGAAATCTTCGGCCTGCTTGGCGCCCTATTGGCTATTCCTGCAGCGGGAATTATCAAAGTCGTCGGTACCGATATCATCGCCCAACGTCGCCCCGATATCGCCCTCGCTGGCCACATCAGCCAAAGCCGGGTGCATCTGCCCAAACGGTGGTCCAAGAAGGGCTAGCGGTTCACGTCGGCAGCTTCAACGTTTGGGACCCGAAAACTGAAGAGCCCGGCAGCGCAGAAGCGTTCCTTCTTCGACCAACAACGCGAATTGC
>JAYUVJ010000448.1:0-2749 GCA_043754155.1 Acidimicrobiia bacterium | reverse complement strand
TCTTGTTTGCAAGTTCTCGTTGGATCGCAAGATCGTTGAGTTGGGATAGTTGTTTTTCATTGATTTGCTCGCGTTCGAGTTCGAGTGCTCTCTGTTGCGCCGCGTCTCTCAAGTGAGAGGGGTCAAAACGACGAGTCCTAGTCACCTCGTTGGGAGTCGCTTGAACTTCTCTCGATGTAAATGGAAGAGCGGCGGGAGTCGAATCGGAGGTAGGCGATGAAACCGGAGCGTTATGCCGACTGATCGGTTGTCGACTGAGCGGTTGTCGCTGGTTCGATGAACCGGGAGCGAGATGAGTGGGTTGCGAGCGAGTATTTGTGGTCGGCGCAGCGGGTAAACCAGTACCAAAGGCAATGGGCTCAGCGATTTCGGCAAGCGTTCGCGCCGAAGGCCGAGAACCATGTTCACGTTGCAATGCGGTTTGCGCGGGTAGGCCGTCCACAAACATTACTTGTTCGTAGTTGTTGGCGACAGCGTTTGTTTTGGGCGCAGCGACAGGGTTCCTGGAAGGGTTCGCAGTTGGCTGTTCGATGGGTGCCGATGCACGGCGATACTGAGTGGCTTCGTTCGGAATCTCGTTCACGCCATTGCGAACTACCGCCGGGGTCGATTGACGTTCGAGGGCCTTCATGCCTCGCTCGGCGCCTAACGACGACCAGACTCCCTGCCTCGGAGCGACCCGTTCCTGAGTCGTGGGCGAATCGGATTGAGGGGCAAAGGGCAAGCTCGCTACCGACTGAACGGGAGACTGTTGGATTTGCTCGCCATGCGATGGATCGAATCGGAGATTCATTCCCGATGGCAAAGACTGCGATGGATGCGATGGTGGGACGGAGGGCTGCCGCGGCGCTATTGCCGACGGTCTAGCGACCGTTGGGTTTTGCGGTGGGCGTGCGTTCATCGTTGCGGGAGCGGAAGAAGTTGGTGAAGATTCCGCGGCCCGATTTTTCAGATAGGCTCTCAAAAACGCCTGGTTTACTTCGCTCATAATCAATCCATTCCATCAAACGTGGTGCGTAGTTTTTAGTTACTGACCGATTGTCGGATTACCGGTCATCGGAGTGTAAGGGGCCGTCGAGGTTGGCTGCTTTGGGTAACGGTTGTCTGGTTGTCGAATTGTTTGGTTATAGGGAGTCGATGGAGGCAGCGCGAGATTGCTCAACGCACCCTGCTCGTAAGGGCGAACGGCGATGGGCTGATACTCTTTGGGAAGTGGAGGATAAGCAGTTCCGGCCAGCATTCCGTTGTCCTTGATGAAGTTGTTTGGATTCAAGTTGGTGGTGTTTGAGGGGGCACTTTCGAATCTCGGTTCCACATTAGAAGCCGACATTGCCGGAACATTTTGCCCAACATAGGACGGTTGAGTTTGGGTGACGCTCAACGGGTTCGAAGCGATGCTGTTACTGCCTCGCAGTTTTATTTCCATGAGCTCTTGCGTGGTGACATGCGGCGAACTGGTATTGAGGATGGCGGAAGTCGTCGGCGAATTCGCTGCTGGTTGACTTACCGCAGTAGGTGGTGCAGCTATTTGTGGCGCATAGGGCTGGTATGCAGCAGGTTGATACGCAATAGGCTCCGTATTATTTGTTTGCGTCGGCGCAGCTGTATTGAAAGTGTTGCTGCCGATTGGCTGGTAGGTCGTGCCGGAATCCTGTGTTGGCAAGTTTGCATTTGGATTGTACTGGGGTGCCGGTGCCAATGAAGTAGTCATGGTGTGAGAGGAAGATGGTTTCGCCGTTGGTACTTCTGCGGCTCGAACATCGGACTTCATGGCCGTTCTCGCATCCGGAAAATTTACACCTGTCTGTGTGTTACTTCTTGCAGCGTCGATTTTGGGCAGGTTCGGAATTGACGGGACACTGGATTCCGGTTTCGCACTGCTGAGGAGCACTGGCAGAGGGGCCTGAGGTTGAGCGAGTGAAAGTGTCTCTGAGCCTCTCTGTTCGTAAGCATTCACCTCCTTGAGCGACATGAAATCGGCAGGGAAGTCGACAGCGGGCTTATCTAATTTGGGTTCGGTTTGCGTGAAGCTGCTGTTTGTTTTTGGAAGGGTCGGAATGCCCAAGGGAGGAGGATTCAGTTCGAGGGCAACCGTATCATTTGGCTTAACCGGGCTAAGCGTTCCGTTCGTGGTTACGTTCGAAGTTGCAGTTTTCGAATCGAGCGTGGGCGCTTTATCCGTATTGGATGCAATCGCACCTTTTTGGCTTGCATTGTTTTTTGAGGAGTTCCTGACCACGATCAAGCAGATAGCGATAACGAGCAAACCAACAACAATGTTGTAGGACCGATTGCTTCGTGCTGCTGGGGATGGCTTAGGAACCGCCGAAGGGGCGATAGCGGTGGGTGCTGGTGGCGTGACCGTCGTGGCAGGTGGGCTCATCGCGACGCTTGGTTCGCTAGTCGCTATGCGCTTTGAACTGGTCGAGTTGACAACGATACTCGGTTGAACGTTGCGCAATGAAAACAGTACCGGAACGGCGTTGCCCGATGTTCCTTGCGGACGTGGATTTTTCATTTGCTTGTCGGGTCCGGACATTGCGGCGATTCCTTTCGAACCAAGCAGCCCTTTGCAGGGCCAATTGATGAGTTCAATTCGAGCCAGTCGCCTCCAAAATTCGGAAACACACGGGCGTACTGTTATCGTTTATCGGTACGGTTGAAACGATTCTTGAGTTTTTGACGATCAAATAGTTTTGGCAAGCGAGGTTGACTCTCCTACTCATCCGCTCGATGGGGATGACCTCCA
>JAYUVJ010000447.1:0-2168 GCA_043754155.1 Acidimicrobiia bacterium | reverse complement strand
GCGGGGCTCAATTACCGCCACCGATTTGTGCGATCGCCTTACCGTCACGGTGTTGCGTAACGCTCGCGTGACTGGTTCGCCGGATTGGATGAAGGCACGTCTTACCTCTGGCGGCATGCGGCCGATCAACAATTTGGTTGATGCTTCGAACTACGTGATGCTGGAATTGGGCGCACCTTCGCATGCTTTCGATATCGACAAGCTGGCGGGCGCGCGGATCGGCGTTCGTTGGGCCAAACCAAATGAGCAACTGGTGACCCTCGATGGCAACACCCGAACTCTGGCCGCCGACGGGGCGCAAGACGGTGTGATCGTTGACGGCAATGACACTGCCATGGGTATTGCTGCGATCATGGGTGGCGCTATCTCTGAGGTCGACGAAACTACCTCTGGTTTGCTGTTAGAAATCGCCCATTGGACGCCCATGTGTATTGCCCGCTCATCGAAACGAATGGGCCTGCGCAGCGAAGCTTCGGCACGGTTCGAGCGTGGAAGCGACCCGGATCGTTTGCCTCATGCCGCCGCCCGCTTTGTCGAACTGGTGCGCCTCACCTGCCCAGAGTTGAAGGTCGAATCCTATGACGACATTCGCACCACCTCGCCCGTTGAAATGAAGGTACGCGTACGTACCGCACGGGTAAACCTGATTTTGGGCACCTCGTTAAGCGATGCCACGATCGCTGAACTGCTTGCCCCGATAGGGTTCGCCTGTGCCCCAACCGGTGAAGCGGGCGTCACCGAAGTGGTTATCCCCACCTGGCGAACTGATGCCACCGAAGAGATCAATGTGATTGAAGAAGTTGGTCGACACTTTGGGTACCAAAACATTGAGCGTCAGAAGCTCCGGACCGATCTCGTCGGCGCGCTTAGTACCTACCAACGTCAACGCCGCCGAGTCACGTTGGCCCTCGCCGACCGCGGTAACGACGAGGTGTGGACGGCAACCCTAATTAACCCCGTCGACCTTGGCCGTGCCGGCTTGTCGAGCGAAGCGGTGGTGCTTTCCAATCCGTTAGATAAAGCCGAATCGGTTATGCGCACATCGTTGCTGCCGGGCATGTTGCGCACCCTTGCCTACAACGCCAATCACCGCAACCCGGCATTGCGCATCTTTGAAATTGGTCACGTGTTCGGTCTGCCCCGTCCGGAGCAGATCGTGCCGTATGAGCGCGAGCACTTGGTAATGGCCCTCGCCGGTGAAGGTGACGATGCCCGGCGTGCCGTAACGCAGCTTGATGCCATTGTTGAGTTGTTGCGCATCAAGCCTGCGACCATTCGTTTGGAATCCGCCGAGGATATTGCCGGTCTTCACCCCACTCGTTCCGCTCGGATTATCGGTTCTGGCACAGGTTTCCCGATCGGCGTCGTGGGCGAAATTGATCCTGGCGTCTTGGCCGAGTGGGGCATCGATCGAAGAGTTGGTTACCTGCAGATCGATCTTGAAAACCTCTGCGCGCTTGCCAAACGAACCGATGCCATCACCTCCGCACCGAAGTTCCCCTCGAGCGACTTTGACCTGGCGTTCTTGGCCCCCGATTCACTGACTGCATCAGCTCTTGCGCAATCGATCCGTCGGGCCGCGGGCGGTCTCATCGAATGGGTTCGCCTGTTCGATGTGTACCGAGGGACCGGTGTACCCGAAGGTTCACGAAGCCTGGCCTACCGCCTACGCCTCAACGCTGCGGACCGCACTCTCACCGAAGGTGAGGTCGCCGCAGCCCGCCAAGCCTGCATCGACGCCGCCTCCAAACAAAATGCCATCCTCCGCTCGTAAGTTGGTGTCGCTGGGTGTTGGCGGGTAGCACCGATTGGCCGACAGCACCGAAACCTGTGCGCCAAGGTCGCTCTTATGAACAGTCGTTTTGAGAACCCTTTCGTACATGTTTGGGTTCGAGCTCCTAGACCGTAGGTGCACGCTTGGACCGTCAGGTAGGCGGGAGGGTAGGGTCGGGGGATGACACCTGATGAAGTTATTGCAGCGACGAGTGGACCGATAGGCAACATTGGCGCGGCGTTCTACTTTCACCCGGCCACATTGGCGACGGGGAAAGAGGTCGGGCTCGATGGTTTTCGTTGGTATGTGCTTGGCCGTGGCGGAGTGATCGGCGATGTTGAAGCTGCGGTGATCACCTCGGCGTTTGGGTACTTCAGTCCGAACCTCACCCAGA
>JAYUVJ010000446.1:0-4672 GCA_043754155.1 Acidimicrobiia bacterium | reverse complement strand
GCGGCTCCTGGCTGGTGGAGAACTTGGCCACCGATACCGGCTCCGCCCGCTGACTATCTCCGGTTTAGGCTGCAAACCAACTCTGGTGGTGATGGATCGAACCCGGTAGTGAGACCTCACGATTTAGTGGATTTCCTGCAATGGTGCCGGTCAAATCGGCAGGTTCTGGGGTAGTTCATGGCTGGCGCACTCGTATTAAACGCTTCTTATGAGCCGCTGTGCGTGGTGCCTGTCCGTCGGGCCATCATTTTAGTGCTGAACCAAAAGGCCGAAATTATTGAAGCGCAGGAAGAACCGATGCGTTCTGAGCGGTCGGTGTTTGATATGCCGTCGGTGATCCGTTTGGTTTCGTTTGTACGCGTACCATTTCGCTCTAGGGTGCCTTTGAACCGGCGGGCCATTTTTGTGCGAGACGCGTTTCGATGTCAGTACTGTGCAGCGGCTGCCGAGAACATTGATCATGTGATTCCTCGGTCGCGCGGTGGGGAACATATTTGGGAAAACGTGGTGGCCGCGTGTCAGCCCTGCAATGCCAAGAAGAGCGACAAGATGCTCGAACATACCAACATGGCTCTTCGACGAAAGCCCCAAGCCCCGCATGCGCTCACTTGGGTGCTGGTGGCAGTTGGGAACGTTCGGGCAGATTGGGAACCCTATCTTGGGATAGAGATTTCCAGGCCACTCTCAGCGTAAATGCGTTGGGCTACTTGGCTCGGCTGAGTCCAAAGTGCAAACATCGTGCTGTTGGGAGGGCTGCGACGTTTATGCGGTTGCATCATTCGAACAGTGCTCCGTCTCTCAGCCTTAGCTAACCCCCTCGACTTGAACATAGATAACCCGATTCGCAAGCGGCGCTGGAACTCTACGTCGCCAAACTCCGACAAGAATGTTGGTGTGTTCCGAGAATTGGGTAAGAGCGACGGGGATCGGATTTTTTTGGCCCCTTGGCCGCAGCGAGGCTTTCGCCGGTCGTTGGCCTTGGCCGTTCTTGTATTGACCAGTTTCGTGAACCCGATTTCGCAGCTGAGCTCATCGCAGGCGACAGCGGCTCCCGTCGCATTGGCGCAGCGGTGGGTTTCCTGCGTCGATGGGGAGGGCGGTCAATGTGCCAGCTTGCCAGCGCTAGTGGACTGGTCAAAACCTGCAGGGGCGACCTTCGATCTTCAACTGGTCAAGATCGTGGCAACGTCTCCCAAGAAACGCATTGGGTCCTTGCTGGTAAACCCTGGTGGGCCGGGCGCATCAGGTCGTAAGTTTGCCCGTCAACTCCAGGGTGGTGCGTTGCCTTCAGCGATCCGGGAACGCTTTGACATTATTAGTTGGGATCCTAGGGGTGTTGGAACTACCTTGCCCATCAAATGTCTTGGCCCCACCGGCACCGAGGCGTTGTATTCTGCGGATCAAACCCCGGATTCTCCTGCCGAATTTGAGGAGTTGTTAGCGATCACCAAGCGCTTTACTGAGGCGTGTGCCGCAAATAGCCCCGGAGTGCTTGATCACGTTTCTACGTCCGACGTGGTGAAGGATATGGAGGCCATCAGAGTTGCGTTGGGCGAGTCGCAGATTTCGTTTTTGGGGTTTTCTTACGGCACCCTGCTCGGTGCGGCGTATGCGGATGCCTATCCGAGCCGCGTTCGAGCCTTTGTGCTCGATGGTGTGTTGGATCCAACCGCCGATGCCAATGAGCGGGTGCGTAGGCAGGCTTTGGGGTTTGAAACCGAGTTGGATCACTTCCTTGCCGACTGCCAAAACCGACGGTGCTCGTTCATTTCGAAGGGTAAAACGGCGGGCGCAAGCTTTGATGCTGCTATGGCCGAAGCTGAAAACTCAACAATCAAAGTGGGTAAGCGTACGTTGGGTCCAGGGGACGCTTGGTATGGGGTCATAGCTTCTCTGTATGGCAAAACTTATGGCTGGCCAGCCTTGGAACGTGCGGTTCGTGATTTGGCGAAGGGCGACGGCGCGGCGTTCTTGAGTATTGCTGATTCGTATGCACGCAGACGAAGCGATGGAACCTATGAGAATGTGGCGGAAGCGAATTCTGCGGTCAACTGCACCGATGTACCATCGCCGCGCGATCCCGAGGCCTACCGAACCCTGGCCAGCGAATTCACCAAAATTGCCCCGCGCCTCGGTGCATTTGCCGCCTACTCAAGCATCGCCTGCGCCTTCTGGCCAGCCAAAGTGACCGGGTCGTTGTCGCCCTTGCGTGCCGCTGGTTCCAATCCGATTCTGCTAATCGGAACGACGAATGACCCGGCGACACCGTTGGTTTGGGCTCAGTCGTTGCAAAAACAACTTGCCAACTCGACGCTACTTACCTATTCCGGCGAGGGCCACACGGCACTGCTCACCGGAAATTCCTGTATTCGCAAGGTTGTGGTTCGGTATCTGGTGAACGTGGTGAAAGCCGCTCCAGGCAAGGTTTGTAAGGCTGGCTAACCCCGCTGCTCGTTCGCACCGGTGCCACTTTGCCTTGTTTTAGCCGAAATCAACCGAAGCGGGGTTTCGGGGCCTACGATGGAGGCAGCGGTCGTAGGTGAAAAGGCGATCGCCCCAGGGCGAAGCGTCGCTTTGCTGGATGAGGACGAAGACCGATGATCGAAGTAATTGAAAGCCAAGACGCGCCGGGCGTGCTCGGCGCGTCAGGCGAGAGTGCCCCCTTGCCATCGTTCGCGGAGTTGGGTGTACCCCAGGAAATCCTCGATGCGCTGGTTGGCCGGGGAATCATGGCGCCGTTTGCCATTCAGGCACTCACCATTGCCGACGGGTTAGCAGGCAAGGATGTGTGCGGACAAGCAAAAACTGGTGCAGGAAAGACTCTGGCTTTTGGTATTCCGCTCGTTGCCCGCGCCGCCAAGGGTTCTCCCCGCAAGCCCACCGCCATGGTGCTGGTGCCTACCCGTGAGTTGGCCGCCCAGGTAGAGAAGGAGTTGACGTGGCTTTCCGGGGCTCGTGAGCTGAGTGTGGTTGCCGTGTACGGCGGTGCATCCATGGAGAACCAGCGCAAGGCGTTGCTGAAAGGCGCCGAGATTGTTGTCGCTACTCCGGGCCGTTTGATTGACCTTATGGGCCGCGGTGATATTGACCTTTCTGAAGTTCGGTTCTTGGTGCTAGATGAGGCCGACCGCATGTGCGATATGGGTTTCCTGCCAAACGTGGAATGGCTGCTTCGCCATATGCCCAAAGAGCGCCAAACCATGTTGTTCTCAGCCACGCTGGGCTCCGATGTGAACTATATGATCAAAAATGAGCTCACTGATCCCGTGCATCATTCGGTGGCGAGTGACACCACCACCGTTGAGCAATCCCGCCACTATTTCTTGCAAGTCCACGACATGGATCGGGTAAAGGTTGTGGGTGCCATCGTTGCCAATTTCGAGCGGTGCTTAGTATTTGTGAATACCAAACGCGGTTGCGACCGTTTGGTGGATGACCTTAAAGATCTGGGCATCACCACTGCTCGAGCTATTCACGGTGACTTGGATCAAACCCGTCGGGATCGGGCGTTACGGCAGTTTGGTGCTGGAGAAGTGCACGTGCTCGTTGCTACCGATGTGGCGGCGCGCGGCTTGCATATCGACGGCGTTGATGTGGTGTTGCAATTCGATCCGCCCGACGATCACAAGACGTATCTGCACCGTTCGGGACGTACTGCCCGTGCCGGGGCAGAGGGCATCGTGGTTACGTTTGTTTTGTGGAATCAGAAACTGGAAATTGAGCGTCTGCAGAAGCGTTTGCAATTGAAGCTTCCGGTTACTGAAGTGTTTTCCAACAATCCGAACCTGTCACAACTCGGTAAGTGGGAACCATAAGCCCGCTTAGTTTGTTGTGACCGTGATGTCGAAGGGTGCAGATGCGCTGAGGGACGGTGCGCTGAGGGACGGTGCGCTGAGGGCTTTGCCGTGGACGATTGAGCGAATCGTTGCTGACCCGGTAGACACCTTTGCCCTTGACCCGTTCGAAGGGTTTGGTGAATCCGGCGGTGGAGACCGCTCTCGCCTCGTTCGCGTGCGCACGGTAACTCGACCGGCCATCGTGCTGGGTGCGGCTCAGCGTAACGAGTTGATCGACCATGAAGCTGCCGAGGCCCACGGGATCGCCGTAGTTCGCCGACGAAGCGGTGGGGGTGCGGTGTGGCTTGACGCTTCCTCGGTCAGCTGGATCGATGTGTTGATTGGCGTCGGTGATCCACTGTGGAAAGCCGACGTAGGCGAGGCATTTTGGTGGCTGGGGGAGCTTTGGACTAACAGTCTGCGTGCTTATGATCGTTCGCTCGACGTTGCGGCCTATAAGGGGCCGTTGCTCACCAACGAGTGGTCAAAGTTGATTTGCTATGCCGGGCTAGGGCCTGGTGAGGTGACGATTGATGGCAGCAAGGTGGTGGGTGTCTCTCAGAAGCGAACGCGTGAAGCAGCGCTGTTCCAATGTGGCGTTCTGCACGGCTGGGACCCTTCGATGCTGCTTCACTATTGCGTGCTTGGGAACGATGATCGGTCCCGCGCGTATGAAGATCTCGAAGAAGCGTGCACCACGGTTTCTCCTGAAGCCGTCGACGCCTTCCTTGCGGCTTTATCGTAAGTTCACGGAGCTTCACGGAAGTTCACGGAGCTTCATGGTCCTTTTGGTCTTTCGCGGCCCTTCTGGGTCTTTCAGGGTCAGAGCATTTTGC
>JAYUVJ010000445.1:0-2560 GCA_043754155.1 Acidimicrobiia bacterium | reverse complement strand
CTCTCACGAATCGAACGCGGACTCCTCCACGACAACGAACTCACCAACCGATACCACCACTGGCTACACACCCAAAAAACCGCTTGACACCAATAGAAGCATCAGCTTCGGGAGTACTGGGCCTACCAGCGAGGATCTCTGAGGGAGCGGTGTAAAAAGTCCCAAATGAGATTTACTTCTTGAACGGTCTCGGGGCGAGCACGCAATTCAAGCTATTTCACCTAAGCGCGGGTTGCCACCCTCCCAAACGGCATTTCATGCTATACCGTGTCATTCAGCGAAGGCAACAGTGCCTAGCTAAACGAAGCGAACCAACTTGATTCGCTCGACGAAAGGACAACTCAAATGTCAAACGTCTTCGGTGGCAACCTCGGCGAGATGGACTCCCTGGCCGGCAACTTCGATACACAGGGCGGCAAAGTAGAAGAGCTCCGCAGCGCCGTCAGCGGCATCTTGAGCAACACCTCCTGGACTGGCCCAGCGGCCGACCGTTTCCGCAACGAGTGGGAGACCACCTTCACCTCGGCTCTCACCCAACTCCGTGCTGCACTCGCCGACAACGCACAGGTCGTCCGCAACCGTCGTGAGGCCATCGCCCTCGCCACCGGCTGATCCGGCCTCAAGATTAAAAGCAACCAGCACAAACAACGCACACGTACTTATAACGTAACAACTTCCGAATAAGGATCAGCGCCATGCAAAGCACCGTGGTTATCACCGTGGTTTCTTCCAACCGCACTTCGACCATTGAGGTCGGGGGTCCCTCACACGAAACCCTCGACCGGGTGCTGGCGCAAATCCCGGGGATCGCCACAACCAACAACACAACAAGCAACCATGCAACAAACAGCAACAACAACACTGCTTACAACGTCGGGTCTTCGAACCCAACCAGTGAAGCATTGGTTGCGGTTCGCATCAATGGACGGCCCATTGATCCAAGAACGG
This sequence comes from Acidimicrobiia bacterium, assembly GCA_043754155.1. Classification (GTDB taxonomy): domain Bacteria; phylum Actinomycetota; class Acidimicrobiia; order Acidimicrobiales; family JANYDT01; genus JANMZO01. The sequence goes on along the minus strand of JAYUVJ010000445.1, from coordinate 1,612 downwards.
TTACCCTGCACGATCTCACTCGCGCCACCGTTATCGAATGCACCACGCGCCAGAGCACCACAAACTCGCCTCACCCAATTCGCTACCGGCCGCCCGTTCTCAGCCGACGAACCTCCACACGACAAGCATCGGAACTTTGGGTCGTTTCCGGTCCCGATTCGGGGCGGCGGTTCTCCATAACAATCGGTACACAAATGATCGGTCGCTCGCCTCGAGTTCCACTACGCATCGTTGATGCCACGGTTTCCTCACAACACGCTGTACTCACCGCAGAGCGAGGAGGAACCGTCTGCGCACAGGACAATACGTCGGCCAACGGGACCATACTTGATACCAAAAATCTCACAGTGTTGACACCCGTAGGCGCGGGTAGCACGTTGACGTTGGGAACCACGAAGGTGGCCGTAACCGAGACCGCGGCTAAGCTCGCCGCCACCGTTCCCGGGCCGATCACCCAATCGGGCACCCGTCCGTTCAATCGCCCACCTCGCTCCGCGCCAGCAGTTAACCGCGAGGCAATTGGGGTCCCAGCGGCCGGTCCAGAAATCCGAGCTGGCGTGCGTTTCAGCGTGGCCGCCATGATCGCGCCGGTAGCTATGGGATTAGTCATGACCATTTTAGTAAGCCCACGTATGGCTATGTTCGCCCTGATGAGCCCAGTCATGTTTTTAGCCAACTTCGCCGAAGACAAGCGTCGCGTTAAACGCGAACGAAAGACTGGCCAGGTTGATATGGCTTGTCAACTTGAAAACTTCTCGATGACGATCCGCTTACGCATGGCCGAAGCCGCTGCTGCACTCCATGGAAGCAATTACGACTTGGCTCATCTCACAGTCATGGCCACCCACGGAGACCAAAGGCTGTGGGAACGACGCGCCCACCACGACGATGCCTTTCAGGTGCGTTTGGGGCTCGGAGATCGAAGGGTGCAGTTTCCTCTTCGCGAAACCGGTGCACGTCTTCCCGCCGTTGACGAAATGCTCACGAAAGAGACCGTTATCGTTGATGCGCCCGTTACCGTGGATCTTAGGCCCGGTGCCGTCTTGGGTATCATAGGCGCGCGTACGGATCGTCAGCAGGCCGTTCGTGGGCTGCTCACGCAGATGGCCACCTTGCACGGCCCTGCTGATCTCACCATCGCCACCGTTGCCAAAGCTCCACGCGCGGATACCAGCTCAACGGCAGTTTCCCTCAGCATGGAGTGGGATTGGATGCGTTGGCTCCCCCATACCCAAACGTCAGAAACCGATAATGGAATTCTTGTTGGTGACGAGACCCTGGCTGAGGTAATGGTGCGAATCGGTGAGTCCGCTGCAAAGGCCAACGAGCTTCAGGAAACGAGTAGCAATGGATCGGGTAAGTCGGCCAGTCATACTCGTCGCACCATGGCTCCCCGGTGCCTCCTTATCGTGATCGACGATCCAACGGCTACCAGCTCTAAAAATTCGGCGCTCCGCACGCTGCTTTCACGTCACATTGCCGGTGTCAGCGTGATCGTCTTGGCCGATCGGGTTGAACAACTTCCTGATTGCAGTACCGCAGTCTTGCAGTTGCCCTCGGCCAATCAAACAACTCAAGCCGAAGTGCCGGGAATACAGCGATTCTCACCCCA
>JAYUVJ010000444.1:0-2650 GCA_043754155.1 Acidimicrobiia bacterium | reverse complement strand
ACCAGCGGAGTTCAGGAGCAGAACGGAAAGCGAACGGTGATGGTGAGTCAACCTGTAAGCGGGGTTCTGTCCAACGCGGCTATCCCGAAGAACAACTGCGTCTGTGTGGTCATCCATCTATGCGGTCCACCTGAAGGTGCGCATCCGGCGAACCGGAATTGCGGACGGGCCGCCCATGCCTTCACTTTGACCTTGCTCCTAGTGGGGGTTACCTAGCCGCCCCAGTCACCCGGAACGCTGGTGCGCTCTTACCGCACCGTTTCACCCTTACCGCTTTCAACCCTTGCGAGCCAATAGCGGCGGTCTGCTTTCTGTTGCCCTCTTCCTCCGAGTCGCCCCGGACTGACTTTTCGCCAGCACTGCGCCCTATGGAGCCCCGACTTTCCTCGACCAATCGATTGCTTACGCGCACGATCGACCGCGACCACCCGGCCAACTCACCATCACGCACAGTCTTGTCGTTTCCGAGGCACCCTTCGCGCCAAACGATCAGCCTTGTACCTATCGGCTACGTTAAGCCCCACAGGTCCACCCGTTTAGCGGCCCAATAAGTGGCCAATTAGTCCAAAGTTGTCACTCAATGGCACCAATTACCGAGAACCGGCCGAACTGAGGTTCAGCTGTGGGTCGATCGCGCTCGCTTTTAGTACGACGAGAGAGAATGTCATATGAGCAATGAGGTTTCCGATCTGTCGTCACTGGACGTCCAAACCCCTGAGACCTCGGCGATGCCCGTTGGTGGCTCGAAGCTGCAAGCGTCGCTCGCTGGAGTCTTCGCTGCGGCTGGTGGATTGGCTGCTGGTGAATTGTGGTCGGGTTTGATCGGCGGAGCGTCACCGGTCGTTGTGGTTGGTGACCGAGTGGTTGACAGTGTTCCCCGTGGCGTGAAGCAGTTCGCAATTGACACCTTCGGGACTGATGACAAAGCTGCGCTCATCATCGGTATCCTGGCGATAACCGCGCTCTATGCGGCGTTCGTAGGCATTCGAACGTCAAAGAAGTTCGCCAATGGGTTGGTCGGCGTCGCCGGTTTCGCGATCATTGGTGTCGCAGCGGCAATCAGTGGACGATCGCCGGCATGGGGTGACGTACTGCCAATTCTGATTGCCGCGATAGTTGTGGTGGCATTGCTTTGGATGTTTTTTGGCAGGCGGTCCACTTCGATCGCTGCCGGCGACGAACGCCGCCGATTCCTCACCCTTTCTGCTGCAATCGCCGCTGGTGTAGGAGTGTTTGGAACCCTGGGCCGCAAACTCCAAGGCTCGCCTGAAGCAACAGCTTCCCGAAATGCCATCGTGCTTCCGAACGCCATTCCAACTAATGCAACAGTTCCGGGTGGCAACGGTGAATCGGCAACCATTGCTGCGCCTCCTACCCCCGTACTTGCCTCTAGCTCGCTACCTGCCTTTGGACTGGCTGGAGCAGAGCCCTATCTCACCCCGGCCGACAACTTCTACCGAATCGATACAGCACTGGTCATCCCACGCCTTGACGCCAAATCTTGGCAAATGACCATTAGCGGTATGGTCGACAAAGAACTCACTCTTAGCTTCGACGACCTACTGAAACGCCCACTCATCGAACACGATTGCACCCTGATGTGCGTTTCCAACGAAATCGGTGGGAACCTCGTCGGCAATGCGCGGTGGACTGGGGTTCGTTTGGCTGACTTGTTAAAAGAAGCCGGTATACAAACGGGTGCAGATCAAGTTTTCGCCACCTCAACCGATGGATTCACCGCAGGTTTTCCAGTCGACGTTGCCCTTGACGGTCGGGAGGCGATGATCGCTATTGCCATGAATGGCAAACCACTGCCCTTCATGCACGGATTCCCAGCGCGCTTAGTTGTTCCTGGAATTTATGGGTACGTTTCAGCAGTGAAGTGGCTAGCGGATATCAAGCTCACCACCTTTGAAGAAGACCAGGGTTACTGGATACCTCGTGGTTGGTCGGCAATCGCCCCGATAAAAATATGTTCACGTATTGACGTTCCAACGCGCTCGCAAAACGTAAAAGCCGGGATCGTGCCGATCGCTGGTATCGCCTGGGCGCAACACACCGGCATCAAATCCGTTGAAGTACAAATCGACGAAGGTCAGTGGCAAGAATGCGAACTCGCGGTCGAGGGAACCATCGATACTTGGAAACAATGGAAATACGCATGGGACGCCAAGCCCGGTCGATATGTGGTGCGTGCGCGCGCCATCGATCTTAAAGGTCAAGTACAAATCGCCGAAAGAGCCCCCGTGGCTCCCGATGGCGCAACCGGGTATCACACTGTCGGAATTGAAGTTAGATAAACGAAAGGGGCGGACACCGTATTGGTACCCGCCCCTCGTTTTCCGGACTTCAAATCAGGGCCGGTTCAAGAAGAGATGATTACGCCTGAGCGGGGATGCGAAGCATCTGGCCTGGGAAGATCGAATCAGGATCCTTCAGCATTGGACGGTTCGCTTCGAAGATCAATGGATATTTTGAAGCATCGCCGTATTAGTGCTTCGCGGTAATTGGGGTCTTCACGATTAACGCGGCAGTGATCCCTTTTTGAGGGTCTGAGGTCCTCCAGGCTGGTGATTCCTACATCGCCTTCCGGAAGACCCCAGATGGATATTGACCCTATTGCTTTTGACACGCTTACGCGTGTTTTAAC
>JAYUVJ010000443.1:0-3090 GCA_043754155.1 Acidimicrobiia bacterium | reverse complement strand
TGCGGAACATGGCACCGCCCCGGCTTAATACGGTGAGGGTTCCTTCGCCGCCGTCGGCAAGTGGGGTTAGTGCGGCCGACCAGCCGTGCTCCCAGGCTGCGTCGCCCACAACTGCGCAGAGGCCCTCGGCTGTGGCGGTTCCTCGGAACTTGTCGAAGGCCGCAACGACTTTGGAAGCTCCGGGGAGGTCCAATCCGTCGGTGAGCTGCCGGGTCAACGATCGTCGGGGAAAGTACCGATCATTGGAGGATGCACTCGACACACAAATGAGTGTTGCATAGAGGCGGCAGCGTGGTCGCCAAAAATTACCGTTGCCCCAGCTGGTTCCCTCCGAGATATTGCGTGGGCTTTCTGCTCTTAGTGCTGGCGCGGGAATCCAGACATAAAAGCCGCCAAAGAAAACTCGACGAAGTGGTTGTGGGAGGTTTACACTTTGTAAATTCGGTGATATATCAAGGAGATACCAGTGGCTCTTGCGACACGGTTGGAGAATTTAGGGACCGAGACGGCGTTTGCTGTTTCAATGGCGGCGGCGGAATGGGCCGGTAAGGGCAACAAGGTCTATCCCTTCCACCTCGGCGACCTCAACCTTGCGACACCATCCAACGTGGTTCGGGCCATGAATGCGGCAATTACCGATGGAAAAACGGGATATTGCGCCGCAGCTGGCATCGCCCCCTTACGAGAAGCCCTTGCCGATGACGTTGGCGCCCGACGCAACCTGAGCTACGGCCCCGCAAACGTGGTGGTGCAAACCGGCGGCAAGCCCGTGATAACCAAGTTCATCCAAACCGTAATGAATCCGGGCGACGAAGTGCTCTATCCCAATCCCGGCTACCCAATTTATGAAAGCCAGATCGAATACTTTGGCGGCGTGGCCAAGGCCTATCGCTACCTCCCCACGGCGACCGGTTTCTCCATTGATGTTGAACAAATACGTTCACTTATTACTCCAAAAACCAAAGCGATCTTCTATAACGATTTACAGAATCCACTTGGCTGCGAATCGACCGTCGCCGAGCGTGAAGCCATCGCCGAATTGGCCATCGCTAACAACCTATGGGTGCTTTCTGATGAGGCATATTTCGAGATGCGCTACTCCGGTTCATCAAAGTCCATCGCTTCACTTCCAGGCATGCAGGAACGCACGGTCATTCTCTACACCTTCTCCAAAAAGTTCGCCATGACCGGTTGGCGCTTGGGTGCCGCAATCGCCCCACCGCACATTGCCGATGCCATTGTCAAGCTCAACACCAATGATGAAAGTTGCACGACTCATTTTGTGCAGCACGCTGGCGTCGAAGCGATTCGAGGTGATCAAACTGAAGCGCTGGCCATGATCGACCTGTTGCGCGGTCGCCGTAATCTCGCCGTCGATATTTTGCAATCCACCAAGGGAATTGTGGTCCCCTGTCCGGAAGCGACCTTCTACCTGTTCGCCAACGTAACGGCCACGATGAACAACATGGGAATTCACGATGTCGCTGAGTTTGCCACAGCGGCATTGCACAACACCGGCGTTTCGTTTTGCACCCGTCGACACTTCGGCCGCCCCCAAGCTGATGAAACGCAAAACTATGTACGCTTTGCATATTCTGGCATCAACGGTGACGAAATTACCGAAGGTCTTGGCAAACTGAAGAATTGGATCGAGGCTGTGTGATGGCCCGGATAGTTGTTACCGGAAGAATACCCGCCGAGGGAATTCGGATGCTTAGCGATGATAGGCATGACCTTGTGGCCTGGGATGAACCTACGCCGATTTCACGGCAAGAACTGCTGCGAAGAGTCGTCGGTGCGGATGCCATCGTAAGCTTACTTACCGAAAAGATTGACGGCGAGCTCTTGGCCGCTGCTGGTCCGCAACTCAAGGTTGTTTCTAATGTGGCCGTGGGCTACAACAACATCGATGTACCAGCGTGTACCGCCCATGGGGTGAAAGTCACTAATACCCCCGGAGTGCTTACCGATGCCACTGCCGACATTGCCCTTTCGTTGATCTTGATGACCACGCGTCGTTTGGCCGAAGGGGAGCGCATTATTCGTTCCCGCGAACCGTGGCAGTGGGGTATGTTCTATTTGCTTGGAACGAGCATCAAAGGCCGACGCTTAGGCATCATTGGCATGGGGGCCATCGGGGCTGCCACCGCTCGCCGAGCCCGTGCGTTTGGAATGACGATCGCTTACGCAAATCGCAACGCTATTTCTGATTCACTGGTAGAAGAACTCCAATGCGAGCGGCTCTCCATTGAAGAACTGCTGGCCACCAGTGACATTGTTTCGGTGCACTGTCCGTATTCCCCGGCCACGCATCATTTGATCGGGGCTGAGCAACTGGCCGGCATGAAACCGTCGGCGTACTTAATTAACACGGCCCGGGGACCGATCGTTGATGAAGCCGCGCTGGTTCGCGCTTTAGAACTCGGCCAGATTGCCGGTGCCGGGCTCGATGTGTTCGAGAAAGAACCTGAAATCCACGAAGGTTTGCTGGACCGCAATGATGTGGTTCTGATTCCCCATTTGGGTTCAGCCACCGTGGAAACCCGCACGGCGATGGCGACACTTGCGGCCAGCAATACACTCGCTGTTCTTCGCGGGTACCCGGCGCCAACGCCAATCAACTAACGGCTCTCGGCGCGGCTGCCTAAGTGAAAAAGTCTTTTTGCGCGCCCGTGATGGCCGAACTGAGGGATCGGTGTCACCGGCAACCAAGTCGGGCGCACGCGCACCTATTGGGTACTTTCGACCCTGGTCGTTAGTTGGCTGGGGCACCTACGGGAACTCGAGCGGCAGCGGTTGGTTCTGCAGCCGCGGGTGTCGCATCGGCAGCTTGCACTTTTGCTGCAGCAGGTGTAGCCGCAGCAGCAGTCTTGGTCGTGGTGGCCTTTGTTGTTGCGCGGGCACGGCCAGTCGCAGCAGCCTTAACCGTTGTGGTGGTGCGCTTCTTTTTTGTTCGGGTACGAACCGTGGTCGCTTCACTGGCGTTTGCTGTGGCAACAGGTGTTCCCGTTACGGTTCCAGTGCCGAGCTGTTGGGACTGGTACTTCACCTGCAGCTTCGGTCCAACGATAATGACGACGTCGCTTGTGG
>JAYUVJ010000442.1:0-2506 GCA_043754155.1 Acidimicrobiia bacterium | reverse complement strand
CCTCCTCCGCGAGGGCTAAGCCCCGGGTTCTTCGAGCGGCCATCACTTCAAGCCAGCTAAGCAAGTGACATCCGTGCGACGTGTACTTACGATGGTTCTGTCGCGACCGATGGTGGCCGCGCTGGTCGTTGGTTTGGTGAGCATTGGCGGTCAGTTTCTTACCAACGGCTCTGGCAGCTGGGGTTCTCGGATCGGCAGCTCCTCAGCAGCTGCCACCATTGCTTACGTGCTTTTGCGTTTGCGCCCAGGAAGCCGATCGCGTCGGTGAAGGTCGATTTCCTCGTACGTATTCGTATCGTGAACGATCTCGCTTTTCGACAACCTCAAATGCACTCGATGCTCTAGAACCTACCGAGCATTTGAAACGCGCTTCGCCCGCGCTTGACTCGATTGCCGGAGTTTCCAATTCGGAATCATACTGGCGAGGATTGCGATCTGCTGGTGTTTCAAACGCCACCGCCGAAACCGTTGCGTTGGCAGACAAAACGGTAAGGCTCTTCAGCACATCGTCCATGGCCCGACGGGGAAATTCCAGGGTGAAACTCGACTCAGCCATTCCGCCTCGCTCAAAGAACCCAAGCCCGTGCTTTTAGAGGGTTAAACGTTCAAGATGCAGAGCCATGGGCAGCTGTAGCAAACCCGCCTGGATCGAGAGTGACGGCTGACCGGCGAATGGCCAAGGAATTTATGATCCGTTAAGTGAGCTGGCACTTAGCCTTGGTAATTCTGAAATCAGGTGATTTGCTCCAACCGGCGGATTACTTACGAGCCCACGGAGATTGACCATGGCACGCATCCTCGTCACCGAAACCATCGCCGATAAGGGCCTTGAACAACTGCGCAAGGCGGGCCACACCGTTGACGTGCAGGAAGGCCTCTCACCGGCTGAACTTTTGGTGGCCATCAAGGGTGCCCACGCGCTGATCATTCGCTCAGCCACCAAAGTTACCGGCGAAGTGCTCGAAGCAGCCGACGAGTTGATCGTGGTTGGTCGTGCCGGGATCGGTCTTGACAATGTCGACGTGCCTGCGGCCACCCGAAAAGGCGTGATGGTAGTCAATGCGCCGCAGTCGAATGTTATTTCAGCTGCCGAGCAAGCAATGGCTCTGTTGTTGGCAACGGCTCGCAATGTGCCCCAAGCACACGCCGCGCTTAAAAACGGTAAATGGGAACGCTCGAAGTGGGAAGGAGTTGAGCTCTACGGCAAAACGGTAGGCATCGTGGGCCTCGGTCGAGTTGGTGCCATAGTGGCCAAGCAGTGCGCCGGGTTTGGAATGCGGTTGATTGCCTTTGACCCTTTCATAACTGCCGAGCGTGCCGAAGCTATGGGCGCAGAGCTTCTGAGTCTCGAAGATGTTATGCGTACCTCGGATTTCATTTCTGTGCACCTTCCAAAGACCAAAGATACCAACGGTATTATTGGGGCAGCGATGTTCGCCCTGGCCAAGCAGGATTTGCGGATTATCAACACTTCGCGCGGAGGAATCGTCGACGAAAAGGCCTTGTTCGATGCCATCACTTCAGGTCAAATCGCCGGGGCTGGGCTCGACGTGTTTGTTGAAGAACCCTGCACCGATTCGCCGTTGTTCACTCTGCCGTCTGTAGTAGTAACTCCTCACCTTGGAGCCTCAACTCGCGAAGCGCAAGACAAGGCGGGTGACACTATCGCCGAGATGGTCCAGCTGGCGTTGGCCAATGAATTTGTGCCGTTTGCCGTAAACGTTGATGCCGCCGAAGCTGCAGCCACGGTGCGTCCGTTCTTGCCTCTTGCTGAGCGCATGGGCCGATTGTTTGGTGGAATTTGCGGCGGAACTCCTGCAACGCTGGAAGTCACCATTGCTGGTCAGATCGCCGATTACGACAGCCGACTGCTTCGTCTTTCAATCCTCAAAGGCCTGCTCGGTTTCGATAACCCTATCCCCGTTACGTTTGTTAATGCCCCGCAAATCGCGGAAGAACGCGGCCTCACCCTCTCCCATACCAAGACCCCGCAATCAGAGGATTACCGCAACAAAATCACGCTGCGTTCTTCGTGTGGACACTCCATTGCTGGCACCCTCGCAGGTCTGCGTGGTGAAGCTCGAATTGTGATGGTTGATGATCATGCTGTTGAAGTACCACCATCGCGGCATCTGCTTATCGTCCGCAACGATGACCGCCCGGGCATGATCGGCATCGTGGGGATGACACTAGCAAAGCACAATGTGAACATATCAAATATGGCTCTCGGCAAAGCCCAAAATGGAAGTGCTGCGCTCATGGTGCTCGATACGGAAGGCGCCGTTCCCCCTGCGTGCATCGACGAATTGCGTTTAGTCGCCGGTATCGCAGGCGTAGACGCCATAGCCGAGGCGTAGGAGCGGTTTGTTCGGCATCCCACTGGATTGCTCCCCCGGGCGCGTGGTACGTTGCGCTCGTTTCATTTGGGAACGTCTGATGGGAGAAAAATGGTAGAAGTTCAAGCCTCTGGTTCACCGATTGACGTCTTTAAGTCGGTTTTGCAGAC
>JAYUVJ010000441.1:0-3847 GCA_043754155.1 Acidimicrobiia bacterium | reverse complement strand
CGGCCTGCTCCCGAAACTCCTTCGTGTAATTCTTCTGAAAAGCCATAACAATCCTCCTGAGGATCAATCATGACGTGATGCAAAACCCCGGTCGATTCATACTTGCTATGTCGTTGAAGAGGCCCGGAAAGGGCACCCGTATGTTCGGAACCATCACAACCTCACCACTCAAACCCGAAGCCTTCGCCACCCGCCTCACCGAAGCCCGCAAACACGCCGGGCTCACCCAACACGCCCTCGCAGATGCTGCCGGCCTCCACGTCTCCAACATCCGCCGATACGAAGCCAGCACCAACCAACCCAACATCGACGCCCTCCGCAACCTCGCACTCGCGCTCGGCGCCAGCACAGACAAGCTCCTCTTCGAACCCAACGAACGCGGACCCGACAACGACCTCCTCCTCGCCTTCGAAGCAGCCAGCACCCGCCTCGACCAAGAAGGCCGCGACCACCTCAAAGCCACCCTCGAAGGACTCCTCCTCCGCGCCGAAACACGACGCTGGACCAGCTAACAACTAAGCACGCTTAGACAATTATCTGAAGTTCCGTCAACAAACGCTGAACCTCCGACCGAGAAGCGGGTCGGGAACCAGCGAGGCGACCCGATGCATCCTCAACGATGCGGGAACCAAACGGCCCCCAACGCTCCGAAGGAAGGAATCGAAACTGTCGAGCACCCGCCGCAGACGAGATCAGCAACCGATCGCGCATGCGCCCCGCCACGTACTCCACTCGAAGCCCGTCTGCGCGTGTCGCCTCAAAAACCTTTGAGCCCGATACGCGACCCACGCATGAATCGGCGTTCAGCTCGAGCGTGTCACCCTTCGCTCCGCCATGGCCATCGGCATTGCCGAGAAACCCCGTAAGAATCATCGCAACACCGGGCACACCGGCGTCAACGGATTCTTCAATGGGTTCCCGATCACCCGGCCACAGACCTTCTTCACGATCCACGGGTACTTCCAGATTTCCTGAACCTTCGTCACGCCGAACACGACATGACCTCCTGCAGCGAACGGCAGCCCTTCAAGTCCGAAGCCAATACCAGCGTTGATGAACCACGTCGAACTCAGCATCGACGGTGACAACGACCCCAATGATCTGATCTGAGCCGGGACGCCCCAACACACTGCGCCGGAACCGACGATCAACTCGCCGACGCCAACGCCGACACAGACACCATTCCCTCCAAGATCGGTGATCCTGCGAGCATTCGACAGCGCAATCTCAGCCGTAGCCCCCGCTCCCGGCGTACCAACCCCAGCCGCCCCAAACTCAATCGAACCCAACCGGCTTCCATCATCAACAAAGCAGCCCTGCGCCTCGAACGAGAGCACAAAATCCAAAGACAAGTCACCACAAAATCCCGTCGTTTGCGCACCAAAGCTCGAACTCCAAAAAGCGTGCGCCGTCTCCTTAGCCTTCTTCAACAACCACTCAGGAGCCGACTCCTGACCCGCCGTCCTAATCGGATTCACCGACACAACCGCCTCCCGCTGCCCACCCGGATCCGTGTACACCAGCGGATTGTTCGCCGCATACGAATACGCCAACATGTACGGATCGCCTGCATCCCGCCCAAGGGGGTCGGTTTGGGTGAACTGTTTCCGCAAAGTTGCTAAGCCCGTCATAGGTCGACTCAGCGTTTCTCTTTCCAGTATCCATCAATTTTTGCCCAAAGCTTGATTGGAGCGTTGCGCTCCTGAGCATCAAGAAAAGCTTGCTGCACAATCGCCCCTACATCGGCTGAGTTCTCGCACCCGATCAATACGTAAGGCGTCGAAACAGCAAACGAATCGATACCTGGATACAAGTCATGCTCGGTCGGCCTCCCTTCGACCGGCACCGCTAGGAACCCCGGGTCTAGGCGACCCGGCGGGGATGTTACGTAGCTAAGCCTGTTCTCCAAGTCGTTAATCACGAGACACATGCTGCGGAGATCAGCAACCTCTTTCCGAATATCCGGGGGCAGTACAGCATCCGAAGAACTGCCCTGCGTGTCACTCCCCCTTCTGGCGCATGCCCCAAGAACGAAAGCCAACACCAAAAGAAGAATGCGCCTCACAGCTTGAACCCCCTGCAGCCAGAATCACTCTGCAGGCCAGAAAGCCCTACACCCGGACCCAACCGGGTCTGCTTGTCTTCCAAAAGTCGCTGCGTTTGCCCCCCGGAAAACCGGTAGATCCCAAGACTCGGAAACGCATCTCTATCGCGGCACATACTCAATCTGCCTGGCTGGATATTCATGTAAACGCGACCGTCAATGTGAGGAGCCAACTTGGCGGAAATACCCGCAAGAACAGCGTCATACGTGACGTTGACGTTGTAACCGCTTCCCACCCGATCGGTCACGATCGACACCCGATTCTTGGCGAGGTCCGGCCCGACGTTGGACGATCGGCCACTCACCGCGCTAGATGACACCGACAAGGGTCGCGCCGCAAAACAACTCGTTTCCGTCGACGTTTCGCCGTAAAAGTCCGAGGTTTCCCTCCAACACGTCTCGTTCACTCCCACCCAAACCTTTCCGGTGTCAAAATCCAACTTCATTTGGACTTTGCTTTGCGAAAGACCCGCCATTGGGTCAAAGCCTCGACCGTTACCCGTGGGCTCGCTCGTCACGCAACTTCCATCAGAGCAGGCCCCGATCTTCAACCCGGCCATTTTGGTCGCAATGAACAAATCGACTTTGATCGTGCCAACCCCAGCCATTCTGGGCACACCACCAGGTAAAGATGCCTGCTGCGAACGAAGTCCACTGGGATCAATCATCATCACCGGCCGGTTCATGCCGTACACGTAACTTGATTCGTATGCGCTGCCTGGGCCCATTGGCATGGGGTCGGTTTGGGTGAACACAGTTGCGCGTAGCCATTTCGGGCTGCAGTCGTAGTTTCCACCCGACGTGACCAGCGGCTTCGGGTCGTGGAGGGCGCGACGGGATCGTAACTGGCAGTCGCGAAAACGCGGACGCGTGTTTTCAGAACGAGGAACACCGAAGGCCGACAGGCTCAGTGACGACGAGAACCTCGTGGTCCAACGCGTCGAGCAACGAACCGACTATGACGAGCGCGACCATCTGGAGGCCACAGAAGGGCTTCTCCGATCGAGCAGCAGCGACGTTATCATCATTGGAGTCTTTCATGGTGGTGGTGCTGAACACAGGATCACCTTCAAACGCTCGGGAAGGAAGTGGTGCCTGCGGCGCTAGCAGCGAAAAGAAGAACATGGAAGGCCCGGGGAGCGAACTGGCTCACTGTCATCGCTTGTCGACAACCCGCAACGTAGGGAGGGGCGTCAGCCCAACGACCGAAGGAAGGCGGGAGCGCCTGTCGCAGGACACCGTGACCCGCCGTGTGCGACAGGCCCGGCGGCAACCAATCGTTGGTTCCATCGGAACCTGCCAATGTGTCGCACGTTCCTTGCGGAGTGGCGGCAACCTATTCCCGGTCGACAGCATCAACCATTCGCCGACGACGACTGGCACTCGCAGTGCAAGTGTGTGGAGCAGAGTTGGCAGCTCGACGGGCTTGTGGGATTGGTTGCAGCCGAAGACGGCAGGGTCGTGTGCGGCACACAATGTATGTGTGCAGATGAATGCTCGGAGGGTGCGTGTGCGCAACCTCCAACTGTGTAACAACCTGCTGCGGGTTTCTGTCAGCCAACTTGAGGGCTGCAACCAAATTCGTTGGCGGTGAGGGTTGCTAGTCGGGGTGGAGCGGAGCGCAGGCTCGAAACAGCAGAATGCTTCAGTGTTCAGTGTTCGGTGTTGTGGAGTCGGGCAGCGTGGTTGTGCGCGTCTCCGAGGAGATCATCAATGCTGTCGAGGCTTCGGCGGGCGTATGCG
>JAYUVJ010000440.1:0-2240 GCA_043754155.1 Acidimicrobiia bacterium | reverse complement strand
AGGCGTACTCGGTGTCACGCTTCTCAGCAACCTTGCTCCCAGCATCAACGATGTACCATTCAGGGCAGCAAATATCATCGTTTTACTGGGGTGGTATTTCACACTCGGCAAGAAACAAGCCAGATTTGTGAAGGAAGCTTACGGTAACGCCTATCACAAGAAACCTTGGAGCAAACCTTTGCTCATTGGTTTTGCCTGCCTCGTTGGCTTCATGATCGTAGCCTTCGCACTAGCATTCGTGGCCGAGCTAATCAACGGAACCCAAACCGCCTGACCCGGAGAGTTGATGATGCTAATAACACTGTTAGGCGCAAACCATCGATGGCCGTTTGACGTGTTCACATGCGAAGCGTAAACCTCGTTCCCAAGACAGTGGAAGAAGCGCGAGCGGCGGTCGAAGCGATGGCACCAGCCGACAAAGCTGAGTTGTCGCCAGTCTGGCTAGAGCGCATTTACTCTTCGGCAGTGCTGGATCAGTGGACACTTGGTTACGCGCTGGTTCGACAGGCGGACGGGGCAGTAGTGGGACAGTGCGGCTTCAAAGGGCCACCGGATGCGGAGGGCATTGTCGAGATCGGCTACGGAGTCGTGCCAGAATTTCAAGGTCGAGGTTACGCCACAGAAGCAGCTCAGGCTCTGGTCGCCTTCGCATTCGGCTGTAGCCGAGTCCGGACTGTGCTCGCTCACACGTTCGAGCATTCGAATGCCTCGACGCGTGTCTTGTCCAAGAGCGGCTTTCGCTGCATTGGGGAGGTTGTTGACCCGGAAGATGGCTTAGTTTGGAGATGGGAGAAAAAACGTGAAAAGGCCTAACCCGGAGAGTGGTGTGCCGCGAAGCCGGCACACAACTCCTGTTGAACAAGCCCGGGAGTGACGTCGGGCTTCCGACCGCGCCTGTTGCGTTTTGTGTTTGGCGCGGGACAGCCGACGGGGTCTGCCTGTTACCTGTTACCTGTTACCGGGGCCGCATACTCAGTAACAGGTAACAGGCAGACCCCGTTGTATCAGCCGCTCAGTGCGCCGTCTCGCCGCCGACCTCGGCTTTACCCTTCACCCTCTCCAAACCACGGCTGACTCCCTAGGAGGAGGTTAGGCCGACGGTTGCTCATTTGTGCATGGTCGCCAGAATCATCATGATGAGGTAGGGCTCGCCGAAGACATGATACACCCCATGCGCGATCACGGTCGGCGTGAGACTGCGCCTGCCCAAAACGTAAAGTCCGGCGTGCAGCGAGAACAAGACGAAGGATGGCAGAAAGCCAATCAACGATAGGTTCTGCAAGGAGTGGTAAGAAGCCGAGCAGGCGCCGGACGCAAAAATCTGCACCCACGTCGGCACCCGCGCCCGGTGCAACTCCGTCATGAAAAATCCCCGCATCATTATCTCCTCGCCCGCGGCCATGAAGATTCCAAGCGGAATCAGCGCGAAGCGCACCCAGCTCAACTCCAACACGTCCACCTTGCGCAGCACGAAGCGCGCACCGAAATAACTGCCGTAGAGGTAGGCCACCGCGAGCACCACCGCCAGCGCCAGCGCCAGCTTCGTCGTGGGCCGGCCCCAGCCCAAGTCTGCGAGCGACAGACCGCGCGTCCGCTGCCAGCGGACAATCACCGCGAGAATGATGGCCAGCGCGACGGTAAAACCCACCTGTAGCCAGACGGCCGCATGGAGTAAATCGAAGCGCGAGCGCAAGTAACCAGCCAGCCCCACGAAGCAACCAAGTCCCGCCACGACGACGCCCAGCAGCGTGATGGCGAGGGCGTTTCGCCACGCCGTGGAAGCGGCGATGACCGGTGGACTTGTGGTTTTAGAAGTCGGTGAAGTCATACGCGTGTAGTCGGCCTAACGACCCAAGCGCAGCGACCCGGCCCGCGGGAGGCGTGGATGGCAACCGCAGCGCGATGGCCGGGTTCGCTGCAGCGCCTTGTTGAACGAAGCCGCGGCGCGGGGGAGGAGTGGCGGGCGGACGTTTTGTAGTGGATCGTCCATTACGCGTGGATTGTGGCGGGGTCATGTCCCCCCTACGAGAAAAATTCGAACGTGAGTTGAAAATCCGCGGGCGGTCCGATCCATCGATGTCCGGTATCCGAGTTCGACCGACATGTGACATAGGCGTCGACGGCGCCGCAAGCGCGCGAGAGTCCGATCCCAGAGGGTCAGGCCGGAACATGTTAGCTTTCACTTCAAGCGGGCGTCGCCGACGCAAACGGCGTGTGTAACAATCTAACATGTTCCGGCC
>JAYUVJ010000439.1:0-4285 GCA_043754155.1 Acidimicrobiia bacterium | reverse complement strand
GCCTTTACGGCCTTTACGGCCTTTACGGCTTTCTTTGCTGGCTTTGCGGCTTTGGCAGCCTTAGGAGCAGCAGCTTTTTTTGTTGGTGCCATGATAATTACTTACCCTTCTTAGCAACAGGCTTGGCGGCTGCCTTGACAGCCTTCTTTGGATTGAGAGCGGCCTTGAAACCAGATCCGGCCGTGAACTTTGGTGCCTTCGATGCGGCGATCTTGATCGTCTCACCAGTCTGGGGATTGCGGCCCGTACGGGCTTTGCGCTCCGAAACGCTGAACGTTCCGAAGCCGGGAATGGTGACCTTGTCGCCGCCCTTCACCGTGGCCTCGATAACTGCAAGCAACGCGTTGACGGCGTCGTCTGCCTTTGCCTTTGTTAGTTCTGCATTTGCGGCTACTGCTTCGATCAATTCTGTCTTATTCATTCCCGTGCCTCCTGGGCGTTTCGTTTGGGCGATTGACAGAAGACATGACATTTGAGCAAAAGTCAAGCATTCCCCTGTAAACACTGGGATGTGCTGATGTCACAACCCCACAACCCGCACCAGCACTGGGTTTCGCTTTTTATGATGCGCGCATATAATTGACAATGACATCGTTTTGCCTTCCACCCTCAATAGTAAGCGCGCACACTAAAATGAGGCTATTCGACTCTTTTTAGAATCAATCGAACGCCGAAATCGCTGCGGGAGGTTTGTAGATTCCCGTCCTTGACGTACAAAAGTCCTTGCAAACTCTCAAGGATTCATCGCGTGCTGCCGATGGTTTCGCGAACATAAACCGGATCGAAAGCAGCAATAATGCGCAACGTTCGCATACGAAATTAGTCTCTGCACGAACTCGTTGATCGAAGATTCATGCCATCGATCCACCCAAGAACTTGCCTTTGAAGGCAGCGCCTTAGATACTTACGAAAACTTCGATCCCATTCGTTACCGCGTTACCCGAAAGGACGTCAATGGCATCGCTTGGCACTAATCGATTCGTGTTCACACCGGAGTTCTGTGCGGCAATCGTCATTCGCGCATCGTCGTGATCGTGTCCCCATCCGTGAGGAATCGACACCACTCCGGGCATAATCGAATCGGTTATCTCGGCCACCACTTCCAACGCCGCGGCCGACGAACGTACCCGCACAGTCGCACCGTCAACAATTGATCGAATTGCCGCATCAGCGGGATGAATGTGCATGGTGCATCGTGGCTTGCCCTTCACCAGGATACGAACGTTGTGCATCCAGGAGTTGTTTGACTTGATATGTCTGCGGCCAATCAGCGAAAGCGGCGCCTGATCTGGGGATGCGCCTCGAGCTTCGCCCTGTTGAGCAGCAACGTGAGCGAGAGAAGTTCTCAGGCGGGCCACGTCGTCAACCAAAGAAGGTGGCGCGAGTTCGATGAGACCTGTTGGCGTGCGCAACACATCAGGGAGTCGGGATTGCAGTGCACCGAAATCAACACCATGAGCGTTGTTGCGCAGGTGGTCGATAGAGGTTCCTTCACGTGAACCAAAATGATCGCCGAACGCTCCGGTGCGCAGGGCAAGATCGAGTTGACGTTCTGGCCCAGACGTAGCGCCGAGCAGGGTCATGATTTCTTGCGGATCGCGACCGGTGATTCCACTCCCATCGGTGGCGGCAAGTTTTGTGACCTGATCGAGCAGGTTGCTTTCATCGAGAGCGGCTGGATCAACTTCGGTTCCGAGTCCAGCAGCGATGGCCGCGAGACGAGTGAACACTTCCCACTCGGCCATCTCGTAGTCGTTGAGGGGAAACACCGGTGCGGAGTAGTTGGCGACGCTGCGAATGGCGAGGGCGTAGAGGGAGATGTCGTAGTGCGATTTGGCCAAAATCCTTGGCGCAGGGAGCACTACGTGCGCGTGCTTTGTGGTCTCGTTGAGATACATGTCGTAGGAGACCATGAAGTCGAGACCTGGCATTGCAGCATCGAGCGCATCACTGTTTGGCACACTTAACACGGGGTTGCCAGCCACAGTGAATAACGCCTTGATTTGCCCCGGCCCCTCCGTCGTCATCTCTTCGGCCATCGAAGAAGCAGGGAATTCACCAAACACTTCGGGCGACTTGCGCACTCGTGAGGTGAATCGTCCGGTGATTACGCCGCGACCTTTGCCGTTCGCTCCGCGTTGGTTCGCACCACCGGTTACCGGCTTCGGGAACACTGCGCCACCCACACGATCCAAATTTCCGCTCACTGTATTAAGTACGTCAATCAACCAGCTGGCCATCGTGCCAAACGCTTGATTGCAGGTACCGATGCGTCCATACACAGCAGCCGTAGGTGCCACACAAAGTTCCCTTGCTATACGACGAGTGGTTGCAGCATCAATTCCTGTCGCAGCTGCGGTTGCTTCGGGCGAAAATTCTGTTGCACTCGCAATGGCTTTGATGATGTCGAGGCCGTTGAGATACTGCTCATAGTGCGCAAGCTTGGTGAGGCCTTCTTCAAAGATGGTGTGGATGAGCGAAAGCAGCCAAGGAGAATCGCCTGCGGGTTTGATGGCCACGTGCTCACCTTGATCGGCCGTTTTGGTTCGACGCGGATCAACGACGACCAGTTTGCCACCGCGTGCCTTTAACGCCTCGATTCGACCCGGCATATCAGGCGCCGTCATCAACGAACCGTTTGACTCATATGGATTGGCACCGAGCATTAGGAGGTAGTCGGTGTTATCGATATCGGGCACAGGGATAGAAAGCAGATTGCCAAACATCAACCCAGCGGAAAGTTGCTTGGGCATCTGGTCAACCGTTGATGCACTGAAGACATTCTTGGTCCTTAGCGACTTCACGAACCCACCACTGAACAGTGCGCTACTCAAACTGTGCGCATTGGGATTGCCAAGATAAATCGCTACGGAATCGTTGCCATGTTTCGCTCGCACCTCTTTAAGTCCGCGATCAATTTCTGCGAACGCTTCTTCCCAGCTCACCTCACGCCACGTGCTGGATTTCCCGTCGGTGTTTGCTGTTCGAATCAGCGGGAGCTTCAGACGGTCCGGGTCATCGTCGAGGTCTTTGATGGTTGAACCCTTGGGACAGATGAACCCCTTTGAGAACACGTCGGCCATATCGCCACGGATGCGCGCCACCTTGCCGTCTTTTACGGTGATCTCCAACCCACACGTCGCCTCGCAAAGCGGACATGTTCTGAAGTGCGTTCCGTCTACCGAGTTTCTATCAATGGCGATTGGGTTGGCCGTTTGGTCGACGAAGTCAGTCATGTCTCAGAGTCTGCATCAACATGCACTAACGATCCAGCCGAACCAACAAGTGGTGGACACGAATCAGCGATCTTGCCCCTGTTCGAATGCCCAGCCCCGCAAATCGGCGTGGGAGTTCTCGCATCCGCTGCCGTGTTCAAACTTGTCGTGGAGCCCAGGGTTTCCCGACCTCGTTTCCTTGTCATACCCCCGGCATATGGTTTCGCTGAGCGTTGCAGCGGCAGCGTTGCAGCGGCAGCGTTGCAGCGGCAGCGTTGCAGCGGCAGCGTTGACAGGAGAGGACAGCCGGTGGCAGCAACTACAAGACTCGACAGAGACCTTACATCGTCTAGTAGGATAGACAGATGAAAGGACGCGAAGTCCTTCGAATAGCTGAAAGGGCAGGTTGCACAGAACTTCGTCGGCGTGGATCTCACGCAATCGTTCGCTGCCCCGAGGGCTGCCAAAGCGTTATTCCAATTCACGCCAGACAAGACTTACCCATCGGAACCCTCCGATCAATTGAACGCGCGCTCGAACCGTGCCTAGGAAAGAACTGGCTGCAATGAACACAAGAACGTACACCGCCGTTTACCAACGCGATCCGCAAGACGATGTCTGGTTGGTTTCAGTGAGGGGATACTCCGGCTGTCAAACCTATGGAAAAAGCTTGCGGCAAGCTCAACGCCGAATCCGAGAAGCCCTTGCGCTGTGGCTCAACGTTGACGAGACCGCTTTACTTATTAGACACAGCTTTCCAACGGAGCTGGCCAAGCTAACGGCAGATGTACATCGAGCGCGTGAGGCTGCGGCAAAAGCAGGAGCCAAGGCACAAGCTCAAACCGCAGGCGCAGTAAAGGCGTTGGCTGAATTTGGATTAAGCCGACGCGACGCCGCCGAATTGCTCGGGCTGTCCCATCAACGCGTTCAACAACTAGCCGAAGCCAGCTGAACATGACCGGTCAAGCTGTGTCCTAATCCGTCATCGTATCGCTGAGGACTACGCCACCGTCGACGTAGTTGTCAGGTGGACGAGTCGAACCATGTATCGGACGCGGCACCTTCTTCCC
>JAYUVJ010000438.1:0-2018 GCA_043754155.1 Acidimicrobiia bacterium | reverse complement strand
CCGAGCAGACCCGAACCTATGCGGGGCTTGTGGCTTTGAGCATCATTTCGAAGAGGCCAGCGAATTGCTCGATAGAACCAAAGAGACGCGTGGGACGGTCACCTGAGGGATCGAGTGTGGTCATGAGTTCGAGGCCGATGAACAATGAAGCTACGGCATAGGCCAAATCGTTGAGGGGCATGATCGAGCGAATCGATGAATCGCCCAGTACGCGCCCCAATGCTTGTTCGACGAGCTCAAGCCAGGGGGTCATGGCGTGATAAAGCCCTTCGCGCAGCGCCGGTTGGTTGGTGGCTCCGGCCAGCATTTGCGTGAGCACATTTACCGAACCCTCAGCCTGTTCCTGGGTGTGCACTTCACGAGCGATACGCACAAGAGCTTCGATCGACTGAACTTCGGCGAACCGGCTGGCGTAGCGCTTGGAGCGAGCCATTCCTTCAGCTTTGGCTGCAGCAATGAGCAGGCCTTCAACCGAGCCGAAATGGTAAAAGATCAAGGCTTGGTTGAAGTCCCCAGCGCGCGCGATAGCGCGGGCGCTCGCTCCAACGATTCCCTCAGTATTTAGGGTTTCGATAGCGGCGTTAATGATTTTTATGCGGGTTTCTTCGCCAGTAATTTGTGACGTTTGACCCCCTGAGCGTGTCGAACGTGGACCCGCTGCGGTGCGTTTCACGAGAGTGCGGTCGCCTCGCAAGGGTTTCGCTGAAAGGTCGTCCTTGGGTTTTTCATCGGAATCGATTTGCATGATGAACGAAAAGTTAGCGAGCTTTAAGCACCTAGTGGTAACTCTGCTTTGAGCAGTTGCCCAGGGATCTTTACCTGAAGCAATTTTCGGTTGGTGTTTTGGGTGCCCAACGACACCGAAGTCTGGTTCGACTACATTCTATGCACGAGTACAATGTGTGCCGTTAGTGCCACAGGATGTGGCAGCGCGGCCAACTCAGATGCTTTGAGAACGGCCGAAACATACAGAAAGCCGTTTTCAATATGTCATCGTTTGCCGACCTCGGTATTGAGGCGCGTCTTTGCGACGCCCTACTTCACGCTGGAATCGCTACTCCGTTCCCGATCCAGGAAATCACCCTAAAAGACGCCCTTGCTGGTCGCGACGTTTGCGGCAAGGCTCCAACCGGTTCAGGTAAGACCCTGGCCTACGGTTTGGCCGTTATTCAGCAAGTGGAAAAGGCCCGCCCGCGTCGTCCGCGTGCCTTGGTTCTGGTACCAACCCGCGAACTCGCCGGCCAAGTTGCTACTGCGCTCGCACCCTACGGTCAGGCCCGTCAGCGTTGGGTCACGGCGTTCTTTGGTGGCGCGGGCATGATGCGCCAAATCTCCGACCTCAAGCGTGGTGTTGATGTTGCCGTTGCTACCCCGGGCCGTATTACCGACTTAGTGATGCGTAACGAGTGCGATCTCAGCGATGTTGATCTTGTGGTGATCGACGAAGCCGACCGCATGGCCGACATGGGTTTCACTCCACAGGTGAGCTGGCTGCTTGATCGGGTGAGCGAAAACCGTCAGATCTTGCTGTTTTCCGCAACCCTCGATGGTGACGTTGACAACCTGATCAAGACCTATCTCAAAGACCCGGTTCAGCACGAAATGGCTAGCCCGACCGGAGAAGATGAGGACACGTCGGTATTGCAGAGGGCTCGCCACTTCACCACACCCAGCCGTAACGACACGAAGTTCCAAGACGTTTCTTACATCGTCGACGCATCGGAAAAGGCCATTGTGTTCGTAAAGAACCGTTTCGCAACCGAACGTATGGCCGATGCTTTGGAGTCACTCGGCGTAACGGCGTTGGCCATGCATGGTGGCATGACACAGGCGGCGCGTTCCAAATCATTACAACGCTGGGCCGACGGAAAAGTAAAGGCCCTTATCGCTACCGACGTTGCCGCTCGTGGTGTGCACGTCGATGGTGTTGAACTGGTTGTGCACGTTGATGTGCCCCAGGATCAGAAGGACTACCTGCACCGCTCCGGTCGTACCGCTCGCGCTGGTGCTTCGGGTGT
>JAYUVJ010000437.1:0-2956 GCA_043754155.1 Acidimicrobiia bacterium | reverse complement strand
CCCAACCGAAAGGCAAACGTCACACAAAGAAGCACAGCAATACGTACGCTTACCAAAAACCCATCGCCACAGGACTCGCCATGACTGAAACCGCCGCCGCAACGTCGCAAATCTCCGCATCACAACCCTATGAACCCGTCAATCCGTCGCCGTCGTTTCCGGCGATCGAGAATCAGGTCCTGGCTCGCTGGGCCTCTGAGGGAGCATTCAAACATTCAGTAGAAAATCGCGAAGCTGGGCTCAACGGTGCCAATGAATACGTGTTTTACGACGGGCCTCCGTTTGCCAACGGCCTTCCCCACTACGGCCACTTGCTTACCAGCTATGTGAAGGACGTGATCCCCCGCTACCAAACCATGAAAGGCCGACGGGTCGAGCGTCGTTTTGGTTGGGATACCCATGGGATGCCCGCTGAGGTTCACGCTGAAAATGAACTTGGGGTAAGTGGACACAACGAAATCAAAGCCTTCGGTATCGATAAGTTCAATGAGGCGTGCCGTACCAGTGTTCTCAGGTACACCAAGGAGTGGGAGCACTACATCAACCGTGCCGCCCGTTGGGTGGATTTTGAGAATGACTACAAAACGCTTGATCTGCCCTACATGGAATCGGTCATGTGGGCATTTAAAACTCTTTACGACAAGGGCTTGATCTACGAGGGTTACAAAGTCATGCCCTACTGCTGGCGCTGCGAAACCCCGCTTAGCAACACTGAACTCAAGATGGATGACGCCTACAAAATGCGTCAAGATCCGGCCGTTACCATCACATTCCCACTGCTTGATGATGCAGGCGCGGAGACCGGTGAAGTCCTGATGGCTTGGACTACCACGCCTTGGACTCTGCCCTCGAACCTGGCCTGTGCCGTTGGACCCGAGATCGAATACGCCCGGATGTTGGATTCCACTGACGCCAAGACCTACATTCTGGCCACTTCACGATTGGCAAGCTATGCGAAAGAATTGGCCAACGCTGAACAAGTAGGCACGCTTATGGGCATTGAGCTGGTTGGCCGCCGTTACAAGCCGTTGTTCCCGTACTTCAGCGCGCAGACCAATGCCTTTCAGGTAGCAGCAGCCGAATACGTAACTACCGAAGACGGCACCGGTATCGTCCACATCGCCCCGGCCTACGGTGAAGAAGACAAACTGGTTACCGACGCACTGGGCATCGAGCCGGTTAGCCCCGTTGATCAACGCGGCCGCTTCACCAACGAAGTGCCCGAATACTTCGACAAGCAAGTGTTTGAGGCTAATCCCATCATCATCAAGGACTTGCGCGGTATGGGTCGCCTGGTTCGCCACGATTCCTACGATCACTCCTACCCCCACTGCTGGCGTTGCGCCTCACCGTTGATCTATCGCGCCCTGTCAAGCTGGTTTGTGGAGGTCACCAAATTCCGCGATCGCATGGTCGAGCTCAACAAGGACATCACCTGGGTGCCCGAGCACGTCAAGGAAGGCAGCTTCGGCAAATGGATCGCCAACGCCCGTGATTGGGGTATCAGTCGCAACCGTTTCTGGGGTTCGCCAATCCCGGTTTGGAAGTCCACCGATCCCACCTACCCACGCATTGATGTCTACGGTTCGCTTGACGACCTCGAACGCGATTTTGGAGTGCGTCCAAATGATCTGCACCGCCCGGTTGTTGACGATCTAACCCGCCCTAATCCCGATGACCCCACCGGTCTCTCGATGATGGTCCGAGTGACCGAGGTGCTCGACTGCTGGTTTGAATCCGGCTCGATGCCCTTTGCTCAGGTGCACTACCCATTCGAGAATAAAGAATGGTTCGAGCACCACTATCCGGGCGATTTCATCGTTGAGTACATCGGCCAAACGCGGGGCTGGTTTTATACCTTGCACGTTTTGGCCACCGCCCTTTTCGATCGTCCCGCCTTCGAGACCTGCATGGCTCACGGCATCGTGCTGGGTTCTGATGGCATGAAAATGTCTAAGAGCCTCAAGAACTACCCCGACGTATACGAGGTTTTCAACAGCCACGGTTCTGATGCCATGCGCTGGTACTTGATGTCCTCCCCTATCCTGCGCGGTGGCGATTTTGCGGTTACCGAAACCGGAATCCGTGATGCCGTCCGCCAAGTGGTGCTGCCTATCTGGAATACGTATTCGTTCTTCACGCTCTATGCCAACGCCAGCTCGTACCAAGCGAAGTTCAACCCAGCGCCGACGGACACGCTCGATCGCTACATCATCGGCAAGTTGCACATCTTGGTGCGTGATGTAAGTGCACAGATGGATGCCTACGATTTATTCGCCGCTTGCGCTTCAATAAGAACTTTCCTAGACGCGCTCACCAACTGGTATGTACGCAGATCACGTGAACGTTTCTGGGACGGCGATACCGAAGCATTCGACACGCTTTACACGGTACTCACGACCGTGTGTCAAGTGGCCGCCCCGCTGCTACCGCTCACCACCGAAGCCGTGTTTACGGGCTTGGGTGGCGCATCGGCAAAGTCGGTACACTTGGGCGATTGGCCTTCGGCAGATACCTTTGGATTCGACGCCACCCTCGACACCGCGATGGATCGCGTGCGCAGTGTGTGCAGTGCTGCATTGGCCGTCCGCAAAGCCACCGGTCGACGCGTTCGACAGCCATTGGCTTCGCTAACCGTCGCTTCAGAATCGGCTGGGTTGCTGGAAGGGTTCCAAGACATCATCGCCGATGAAATGAACGTACGCGTAGTACTCCTTGAACCCAATTTGAGTGCTGTTGCTACGCCCCAAGCCAAGCCGATCCCGGCGAAGCTCGGCCCCAAACTCGGCAACCGTATGAAGGACTTTATGTCGGCATTCAAATCTGCTGGCGCTGTCGTCGCTCAGGGTGCTGAGGGTCTAACCGCTACGGTAATGCTGGCCGATGGAACCCCGATCGTTCTGGAAGAGCACGAGTTTGATTTTTCGTGGACGGTTGTTTCAGTCAGGGCTGCTGG
>JAYUVJ010000436.1:0-2718 GCA_043754155.1 Acidimicrobiia bacterium | reverse complement strand
AGGTCGCGACTGTTGTTTCGGGTACCTAGCGACGCAATGGCCTGGCTTGGTGGGATGCCGATGGTGAGCGACACCACAACGGATTCAAGTGCCTGTTGGAGTTCATCAGTTGAGTTGTTGATGGTATGGAGGAGTGCAGAGGTCACCCCTCGTCCTCCTCGAAGTTGGCGAGCCATGTCATCAACGAGATCTACGAGTCCGCTCGCTAAAACCCTTCGTTGGTTTGCCTCTGTTCGAGATTTACGAAACAGGTTCGTGCCCATCCATGCCGACGATGCGACAATGCTCCAGAGCACACCAAAGGTCAGGCCTATCGCTGCGAGTAGAAAAAGAATCGCTCTTCGCTGCGATACCCATTTGATGACCAAATGCTGTTTGGTTCCACCAAGAGTTTTGGGATCGACGGATTTCGAACGCACCACTTCGATCCCCTCGTTGTGTTGTCTGAGACACTCGATTCGAGAACCCGGTTTTGATGACGGCGAGTTTCTCCGCCCCAAGAACAACACTCCACAAACCAGAAGGACCAGTGCCAGAAAGCGGTCAGTTGGCGTCATCGAAATTCACCTAGTTCATCCAGTCCTTCAACTTCGACCTGTCTTTTAACCCCGTTCAGTCCTTCAACCCCGTGTGATCCAAAGATTCCCTTTAGCGGTTCCGGCCAACCGCAGGGCAGTCCAAAAGAACGGGCGATAGGTCTGTCGTCACCAACAACTTCGGAAATGTCGCCAATGACCCTCTGGCCGGTTGGGTCACGACGAACTTGCACAACCACGTCGACGGCACGCGAGATTTGTCGACGCACCGCCTCAAGCGGCAGGCCTAATCCGGCCATGAGTACTAATATTTCAAGTCGAGCCAGGGCATCGTCGGGCGTGTTTGCGTGCACGGTTGCTAGCGAACCCGCGTGACCGGTTTGTAGGGCGGTAATCATGTCAAGGGCTTCCGCACCACGCACCTCGCCTATGACCAGTCGATCAGGCCTCATACGTAAGGCATTGCGTACGAGGTCGCGCACGGTAACTGCGCCGTGTCCTTCGACGTTGGCTCGGCGTGATTCGAGCCGAACAACGTGCATTGCCCGGAGTCGAAGCTCCGCGGTGTCTTCAATGGAAACTACCCGTTCATGTTCGCCGATGCAGAGACTAAGTGCGCTTAGTAATGAGGTTTTCCCTGATCCTGTCGGTCCGGAAATGATCATCGACTTCTTGTCTTGCACCAGTTCGATTAGAGCTCTGGCGGTTACGGTGTCGGTGAAGTCAGCGATTGAGAACGGTTCGTCGCGAAATCGTCGGATGGTGAGATATGGGCCGTCAATGGCAAGGGGTTCTATCACTGCATTGCAACGTGAACCGTCGGGAAGCCGAGCATCAACGTAAGGGGTTATACGATCGATGCGCAGGCCCAGTGGCCCGATGATTCGGTCGATACATCGGCTAATGGTGGCACGGTCGATTTCACAGTCAACTCGAAGAAGGTGACCGAATCGTTCGATCCATACCTCGCCAGGCCCGTTCACCATTATTTCAGAAATTTCGGGATCGTTGAGGAAGGCGTCGAGTGGTCCGAGCCCAGTGAGTTCCGCAACAACCGAAGCAGTTCGTTCGGATGCTGCAAGACGAGGCATGAGTGGATCATTTTCGAGCAAAAGTGCATGAACTCGATCGGCCAATTCACTGTTTGCAGAGCCTGAAAATCTGCGGCTGGGTTGGGGGTTCATGAGGCCACCGTTGCTCGGTTCAGAATTCGGCGGCTCAAGGGTGCGGGTTCCATTGGTGGTTGCAGTACTTCGAGGCTTCGCACGAATGCTCGAGGTAACCGCGCCGCCAAAAGACCAGCGTCAACGGCCCGGGCGACGGCGGGTTGCAACACGACGGTAGCCACAACCGGGAGTTCAAGAGCCGCAGCAATGTCGTTATCCGTTATCCTGCGTTCTTCATCGCAAACGACCACAATTCCCTGTGCCCGGCTGGTCAAACCAACCGTTGCATGAACGGCGAGGAAGCATGATTTCACCACAAGCAACGAACGATCCGCCTCCTCCAGAAGCACCTCACGCCCTGTCGTGTCGTTCTGCTTCAGTGTTCCCACATCAACAATCACGTTCGACCATTGCATTTCCGCGTTCTGTGTTGCGCCGGTCCTGTGGTTCGCAGACTGCGACACATTCATAAGCACACGGTGTTGTTGTTTTGTTGTTTGTTTGTTCGACGTTTGATTCGCAGAACTGCACCGTAAGGCGAGATAGTGGTTGAGCAGGGCGAACCGCTCGGCAACCACCACAGGACTGGGTGAGTGATCGGGTCGGGTCGTTCCGGCGGGAAGCAGCGCCAATCCGGGGCGAACATTGATGATAAGGCGATCTAGGGCAGATGCATCCACCGCTTGGGTTGCGTGCAGCCAGGCCAAAAGCCCAATCGATGGCTCGTCCACGCCAAAGGCAAGAGCTGCATCGCCACACAGATCTACCATCAGACAGTCTGGTGTGGCGAGTGCAAGTCCAAGTGCAGTTACCGTTACTCCCGATCCGCCTTTGGCCGACCAAAACACTGTGCGCATAGTAACCTCCGCACGCAAAACCATCGCACCGCTTCTTGCAGTCTGTGACGGGTACCGGGGGAGGTGCCCTTCACAGTACCGAGTGGTCGCTTCGTAGGAAAGGTGGCAACTCGCGTCTGCGCCGATTCATTTTTGCCTGAATGATGGTATCGCCCTGCT
>JAYUVJ010000435.1:0-3192 GCA_043754155.1 Acidimicrobiia bacterium | reverse complement strand
GTGAAACCAGCGCGAGCATTTGGGTAGCAGTGATCTTTCCAGTAGCCGATGTCGTTTGTGTCGGCGCGAGGATAGAAGTCAGACGGGAAACCATCGCTTTCCGACGGCGTATGGCCATTGTGCAGGTGAGTTGAGACCTGGGGCATCCCGAAACCAACATGATTGGATGGGAGAAAATTGCGTTGTCTTACAACACAAGGCTCCCCATAATGTGCATGGACCGTTGTCCCAGGATAGGTTCCATTGTATCCCCAGATCGTATTGTTGGGGAGCTGGCTGTGAAAGCTATGTTGCCCTGGTTTGATGTCAAGGCGATGAAAATAGCGCTGAGATGAGTTTGCATACCGGGCCCAAGCCTGGTGATTGTTGCGCATTGCTTCGCCGAGCACTCTTTGCGACGCTCCTTGCGGTTCAGGTCCCATGTTCGTTGGCCAAGGCGTGCCGGAGCCGTAAGTAACAGGAGTCGCAACTCTTGGGATGCCGAGGCGTTCGGTAAAGGGAGTCGTTGGAGGGCTGATCATCGTGGTCAGTGTGGGAGGCTCAAGCGGTTCGGTTGCAGCTTGACTCAGCCCGCTCTTCGCAACCAACATGCCTGCGCCTGTTAGCAAGCCCATTTTGATCATTTCGCGACGGCTAAGCTTCGCTTCGACGATTTCGCGTCTGTTCTTGGCTGCGTTTGCGAGAGCTTTACGCCTTGAGTTTGAGATCTGTTCCATGTCGATAAATCTCCTGAACAAATGCTAATTCAAGGAGGGAGATAAAATCAACAACCATGAAAAAAAAAGAAGGGAGACCCAAAGGCCTCCCTTCAACTGCGGAGTTTTACTTGAAACTACCTACCGGTACCGGTTAGCTGTCCGATTGGATTGTTCGCAGCGTTACTCACAACGCGAACTGTTCCTGTGGTGGCACCAATAGTGGTAGGTCTGTAGGTCACGGACAGGTTGCAGGTTCGCCCGGGGAGAATAGGCGTGGTGCAAGTGCCGCGTGTAGCTACGAACTGTCCGGTCGTAGCGACGTTGCTCACCGTCAAGTTGCCTGGCCCATTGTTTGTCACGCGAACAGTTCGGGTTACTTGGGTGCCACGGGTGCGGGTTCCAAACGCTGTTGGCGAAGCAATGATGATGGTTGGGCCGACCACTGGAGGTGGCACAACAGCGACGCCAGTACCCGACATCGCAATGCTGGAAGGCGACCCGCCCGCATTGTGAGTGACTGTCACTGCTGCCGTTCTTGCACCAACTGACGTCGACGCTGGATTGAACCTGACGTTGATTGCGCAGGAGCTTCCCGGTGTTACCGTCGCACAGGTGCTCGACACAATGGTAAAGTCTGCTTGGTTGGCTCCCGTTAAGCTTGCTCCGCTTACTATCAGATTTGCCGTGCCGGTATTGGTCACCGTGATTGGTTGCGTCGCTGTCACTGTTCCGACTGTCGCGGAAAAGGGCGGCGGTGCGATAAACGACGCAGCCGGAACTAAAATCACTGGTGCCACGCCAACTCCGCTTAAGCTGACGGGTGCGGTGGGATCAGCATTGTGGACGATGCTTACTTGCGCTGTCCTGGAGCCTACTGCGGTCGGAGTGAACGTTACCGCAATAGTACAGGAAGCTGCCGGTGCAACCGTCGTGCAGTTGTTTACGACCGCGAAGTCACCTGAGTTGGCTCCGCTCGGCAACACGCTCGAAACGATGAGCGGTGCTGTACCATTGTTAGTCACCGTGATGTTTTGTGACGCGGTAGAACTGCCAATAGTAGTGGGAGTAGCAAAAACCAATGCACCACTTACCAACGCTATTGGGCGTATCCCGGTACCGCTCAGCGCTACGCTAGATCCGCCTGCGTTGTGAGCGATACTCACGCTTGCCGATCTTGCACCAACAGAAGCCAATGCAGGGCTAAAGGCGACGTTGATCGTGCAAGAGCTACCTGCTGCAACTGTTGCAGCGCAGTCTGTCGACACAATAGTGAAGTCAGTTGCATTTGCTCCTGTCAGAGTGATGGGTGGTGTTGGTCCCGTCAGAACGGGTGGTGCTCCCGTCAAGGTCAGATTCGCTGTTCCGTTATTGCTCAGCGTGATTGCTTGGGTCGCTGATGTTGTGCCAGTGATTGTATCTGGGAACGTTAACGCGCCAGTCACAGTTGCGATAGGCGCAGCACCGGTTCCGTCCAAGGCCACAAGGAACGACCCTTCGCTATGTGGGATAGTAAGTGTCCCTGTTGCAGCGCCGGCAGCTGTTGGCGTGAAGCTCACAGCAACAGTACACGAGGCGCCTGGAGCCACTGTCCCGCAATCTGAAGTGAACGTAAACCGTGGATTTGACGACGTTATCGTACTCACAATCAGGTCAGCAGAACCGGCTGTTACCGTGATCAGCTGTTGAGGTGATGTGGTGCCCACGTCTGTAGAGAGGAATGTCAACGCCGCCGTATCAATCGTCGCAGGTGTCGCAACTCCTGTTCCAATCAAGTGCACGACCAACTGACCTGTGAACCCGTTGTGGTTTAGTGTCAAGTCGGTCTCAAACGGTAGATCAAACGGTCCAATCGTTGGCGCAAAGGACAGAGTGACTGTACACGTTCCACCCGGAGCAATATTTGTGCAGGTGGTGCCATCTATCGTGAACTCAGGCAGTATTGGGTTGAAGCCAGCAGCTGAGATTGTCAGCGGAGCTGTCGCTGCCGCACTGTTGGTCACTGTGATGTCTAGCGTACTAACCGCAAGCGCATCGACGGTACCAAAGTTGAGCGTAGCAACCGTTGATGGGAGTGGGCTTGGGTCACTTGCACTTGGAACAGCAACAGGTGCCGAGCGCGTGAGGCAGCTCTTTGTGAGAGGGTCTGGAACATCGCAGAACACCATTTGTTCCATGTTCCAAAGCGTGTCGGTACCATCGTTTGCAGCGAGACCGCCGCCACCGCCGCCACCAACAACTGCTGCGCCGGTATGAGAAACCGTGACACTACCGTTTCCATTACGTGAGATGGTGTATTCCGAGCGAGGTGCTGAGAACAGCGCCGTATCGCAGTTTTGTGGCGATGCCGATGTGCAATCTGCAGGTGGAACTACGGGTGGCAATAGAATTTCTCTAACCGCCACAACGTTTCCAGGGTTAACAAGGCCACGTGTTGCAGCTTGCAAGAGGGACATTCCTGCAGTGCCTGGTCCAAACGTACCGGAACGCGCGGGGC
>JAYUVJ010000434.1:0-7386 GCA_043754155.1 Acidimicrobiia bacterium | reverse complement strand
GAACCGACGTCTACCAACTGGGCTTGATTGCGTATTTCATGGCAACCGGTCGCCCACCCTTCACTGGTGAAAGCGTGGCCCAAATTGCCCAGCGCCACCTCGAAGTCATCCCGCCGGCACCCAGCAAGATCAATACTGCGCTCCCCAAACAAATCGAAGGGATAATCGGTCGATCGTTAGCGAAACGCTCCGATGAGCGCTACCCCACCATTAATGATCAGCGGGCCGCTTTCGTTCGATTCCGCGAATCGCGTGCCGGGGCGCCGCCAGGACTCGCGCCAACATCGCTACCACGGTCCTCGGAGGGTGCACTTGGTGCTGGCGCGCTGAGCGCCGATCGCTCATCGAAGGCCGTAAACCCTTCCACCAGCGATGACGCCACCTCGGTGATCGCGACGCCGGGACTAGTAGACATCAACACCACGCCAGGCACCAAAACCACCCGGATTGATTCACGTAAAACCTCATCTGGACTTCTGGCCGACGACGCCACGCAGATTCGTTCAACCGGAGCAATATCGGTGAATGATGACACCGATCTTGGCGAACCTACCGGCAGCTTTGCCGCTTTAGATCAGCCACCCCGCAAACCCGGGCCCATGATCGCCCTAATAGCGGTACTCATCGCCATTTTGGGTGTCCTGTTGTACTTCCTCTCCCAACAACTCGGTCTCTTTGGAGCGGCCAAGTCTTCGATTGATGTTCCCAACGTGATTGGAAAATCCTCCGCCGAAGCCCAATCGGCCATAGCTGCGGCCGGACTCACCCCCGATACCGAGAACCTCCCAGACGCGAAAACCGCAGCAGACATGGTGTTCGGTCAATTCCCAGAACCGCCCGCCAAAATTCCTAAAGGAGCTAAAGTAACTATTCGCGTTTCAACCGGAGCGGCGAATCCGATTGTGCCAAACGTGGTGGGTGGCACGGCCGACGAAGCCAGAGCAAAGCTTGCCCAGCGTGGATTCGGCATCGACCTGATTGAAAAAGAAGATCCCTCCGCACCACCAGGCACCGTCATCAGTCAAGAACCACAGGCCGAGCTTGAGGAGGGTGCACTTCCTGGAACTGTCGTAAAAGTTGTCGTGGCTATTGTCTCGGGAACCGTTGATATGCCCGACGTGGCTGGCAAACCTGCAGAAGACGCAAAGTTAGAACTTACCAAGGCGCAATTCAGAACAACCGTACAAACCGAAGCTTCGCAGACGGTACCAAAAGGCCAGGTCATTCGTACTGAGCCGGCGGCCGGTGCCAAAGTTCAACGTGGCGCTCCAGTGGTGATTTTTCGGTCCGGAGGCAACGGCGTGATTATCCCGCAACTCCGCGGAAAGCTCGAAGCTGACGCTATTGGTATTGTCGCCTCAGAAGCGCCAGGGGTGAAAGTCGACGTCACCACCCGTCCCGTTGTTGATCCCACCGAGGTTGGCACCGTGGTGGCGCAATCACCGGCTGCAGGCACTGAAGTTGACCCTGGTTCCACCCTGTCGATCCGTATTGGCAAGCTCGATGACGTGCCTACAACCACCCTCGGTGGCGCAGCCGTCTCGACCGTTGCCCCAGTCACAACCGCAGCACCCACTAGCGCGACGGGCGCAGGAGTTATTTCCACCGCAAAGGCCACAACGGTTCCAGCGACGGTACCGGCCACCGCGGCGGTCACTGCCGCACCTACCCCCGCTCCAACTGCGGCACCAACGACTCCACCTACGACCGTTCAAGCCGCGATTCGGATCACCACAAGTATCGATACGCCCGTCGCTACACAAGGCACACCAGTCCCCGCCGCTGGTGCTGCAGTAACCGCGGTTCCATAGTCTTCGAACGGTCGGCCGGGCGTTATGCGCTCGCTAGACGGGGCGGGCGGGACTGGGTGGGGCGAGGCGCAGATATTTGGGCTTAGGACGGACCTGTTACGCCGACACGTTGGCCATGGACAGGAAATTAGCCACAATTTGATGTCCGCCCTCGGTGAGAACGGCCTCGGGGTGGAATTGCACGCCTTCAAGCGCAAACTCGCGGTGACGAACAGCCATGACAATGTCGCCGTGTTCGCCAGTGGTGCGAGCCGTAACCTCGAGTACTGCGGGCATTGAGGCGGGGTCAATCACCAGTGAGTGATAGCGGGTGGCCGTGAACGGTTCTGGCAAACCGCTGAGCACTCCAACCCCTTCGTGGTTCACCGTGGAGGTCTTGCCATGCATTAGCGACGGAGCTCGAACAATTGATCCACCGAAAACGTGGCCAATCGCCTGATGTCCGAGACAGACACCAAACAGCGGTATGCGTCCGCCAAGATCTCGAATCGCCGCGCAGGTGACTCCGGCATCTTCGGGACGACCTGGGCCGGGTGACAGCAAAATGGCATCAGGAGCGAGCTCAATGATTCCAGCTACGTCCAAGGCATCGTTGCGGAAAACGATCGGTTCAGCACCCAACTCGCCGATGTACTGGACCAGGTTGTAAACGAATGAGTCGTAATTATCGATCACCAAGATGCGCGCAGACACGGTTTCCACCGTAGTGCCGCTGTCGTGGGACTCACACCGATATTGTTAGGGGATGGCACAGAACTCACCCAGCGGTCGCTTCACCCCAAAGGGTGGCATTAACGCAGCAAAGGTCGCGGCCAAAGAAGCTGCCAAGAAGGTCGGCGATGGCGGCGAAGCGAAGGCACCCGGGTACGCGGCGACGGGGCGCTACACCCCACCAAAGCCTGCAGCTTCGGTTCTCGCTGCCATGGAAGAAACTAAGCCGTGGGTTCCGTGGTTGATGGGCCTATTCCTGATTTTGGGCTTATTGATCATTGTACTGAATTACATCGATCAGATCCTCCCAAGCGCACCTTCGAACTGGTATCTGCTCGGTGGTCTGGTGAGCATCACGCTGGGATTTATGACCGCAACTCAGTTGAAATAGAAACCGCTCTGGGATTGAGTCCTAGGGTATAGGGCGAATTTCTCAGCCGTTTTTGGTGAACAAAAATTCGTGAGTGAATGACATGAATGTGAGTTCCTCCCCAGGCTTATCCACAGCTGTGCACAACTCATAGGTGCACTTGTAGGTGTACTTGTAGGCGCACTTGCAAGCGCGCTGAGCGATTGCTGAGAAGGCTCGCAATTACCTTTTTGGTCCACCCAACCAGGGGAAATTTAAAGGTTTGCTTAGCTCCTTTAATCGCTGACTACGCCTCAACCTCTTCACCGTCGACAGCCACAAGATCCATTTCGTCCATGCAGTGTCGAGGAGCGACGGGGTCAACCGCGTCGGTTTTGGTCATCCGAATTTCGGTCCCGCACGACGGGCATCGAAATCGCATGTTCACTCGACGAAGTTCGCCGTCGGGCGGGGGTGTGGGGATCGGTCGAGCCAGGCCTCCGATCATCATGATGCCAAATTTGAATATGGCCCAGCCCGCGGCGAGCGCAATCGGAATCTTGATCAGCCAAACCATCTCTAGAGGTTACCGTCACCCCGCAGCTAGGCAGAGTTGCTCACGGTTCGCGATGAATGGATTTTCACTGGCCATAGAGAAATGTTGGTTAGTGGCGCATGGATTGGCGCTTGAAGCCAAACATCTCGCGTGAACGCGAAAACTCCCGGCGCGATGCCGGGAGTCCCTTGGTCGGTTACCGCTCAGTGTGTCTCGACGGTGTGTCTCGACGGTGTGTCTCGACAGTGTCTCTCGACGGTGTGTTTAGAGGCGTTCAATAATGGTCGCGTTGGCCATGCCGCCACCTTCACACATGACTTGTAGGCCGTAACGGCCACCGGTGCGCTCAAGTTCGTTGAGCAGGGTTGCCATTAATTTGGCGCCGGAGCAACCCAGTGGGTGGCCGAGGGCAATCGCGCCCCCGTTGACGTTGACCTTGCTCATGTCTGGTTTGATTTCCTTTTCCCAGGCCAGCACAACCGACGCAAACGCCTCGTTGATTTCGACAAGATCCATGTCTTGGATGGTCAGTCCTGCCTTGGCCAGAGCCTTTTGCGTGGCCGGAATCGGTGCCGTGAGCATGAGGCGTGGATCGTCGCCAGCCAGGGCGAAGGAAACGAAACGGGCACGAGCCTTCATGCCCAGCGCAGCAGCCTTCTCCTCGCTCATAATCAAAACGGCCGAGGCCCCGTCGGAAATCTGCGACGAGTTGCCAGCAGTTACGCGTCCCGTTTCAGGAACGAAGGAAGGCTTGAGCTTGGAGAGTGATTCGGGGGTGGAATCGCCACGGATGCCCTCATCGGCGGTGACCATATTGCCGTCGGCGCCCATGACCGGGATGATCTCGTTCTGGAAGCGGCCCTCAGCGGTTGCGGTGGCGGCACGCTGGTGTGAGCGGGCGGCGTAGGCGTCCATATCTTCGCGGGTTATGCCCCACTTGTCGCAGATGAGCTCGGCCGAGATCCCCTGGGGAACTAGTCCGCCGGCTGGCTCGTAACGCTTGATCATGGTTGGTCCAAAGCCCATTCCCGGACCGTTCGCCACCGATGCGCCCATCGGCACGCGGCTCATGTTTTCCACGCCAGCGGCGATCACTACGTCATACGCGCCGGCCATTACGCCCTGTGCTGCGAAGTGAATCGACTGCTGTGAGCTGCCACATTGACGGTCAACGGTGGTGCCGGGAACCGATTCCGGGTAGCCAGCGGCAAGGGTTGCGTTGCGAGCGATAT
The DNA here is from genome assembly GCA_043754155.1 of Acidimicrobiia bacterium. Lineage (GTDB taxonomy): Bacteria > Actinomycetota > Acidimicrobiia > Acidimicrobiales > JANYDT01 > JANMZO01. Next base: position 2,727 of record JAYUVJ010000434.1, on the reverse strand, counting down.
TGAGACCCTGCTCGCCAACCTGCATCACGCAGCCCATGATTACGTCGTCGACATCATCGGGGTTGAGGCTGTTGCGGTCACGGATGGCCTTAAGGACTTCGGCGGCAAGATCAACGGCATGGATGTCTTTCAACTTTCCGTTGCGCTTACCTCCGGCGGTGCGGACGGCATCAACAATAACGGCATTATGCATGGGTTCTCCTCAGAGGGTTTGGTCGGCGTTCTGTGGCGAAAATCGCCGCTGACACTCAGTTCGAACGGTCTCGAACCGAACTAGACCAAGCGGTCCAGTTTGCCACGAACCTAGCTCAGGGTCGCAGAATAGTTACAGAGCCCACACCCGCAGCGCTTGACACAACCTCAACTTACGATCTGCGAAGCGGTGGCGGCGCGGGCTAGGCGGTCCAGGACGGCGGCGGTGAGGGCATCTTCGGCTGGGGGGACGATGAGCAGGACGTCGAGGTTAAGGTGATCGGCATCTCGTAGGCGCGCATAGAGTATCGGAGCTAGGTTCGAGGCGGTGTAGGGCTCTGGTGCAACTACCCTGTGCACGCCTGAAGGGGTCGAGAACGACTGATCTGAGAGGAGTCCTATGCGACGACCTTGGTGATGCTCGATGCGTTCCAAAGCCGTATGTGCATCAACGATTTCAATGATGGCGTTTGGGGCGTAGTGGGCAGCCAACATTCCCGGCGCTCGTGATGGGCCTGTGGCGGTAAGCGTCAATCGACCGTTGAGAGCTTCCGCGATCGTATCAATCGAAAGGCCACCTGGGCGCAGGATCATTGGGACTTCGCCGGTGCAATCTACAATCGTGGATTCCAGGCCGATTGTGCAGGGACCCCCGTCGACGATTGCATCGGTTTGTGGGTCGAGGAAATCTGCAAGGTCTTCGAGTACATGGGCGGCGGTGGTGGGGCTTACTCGTCCGAACCTGTTTGCGGAGGGGGCGGCGATTCCCGCGGACCTACGTTGGGCGGCACTGAGCCTTTCAAGCAGAGCTACGAATACTGGATGGTTTGGCACGCGCAAGCCAACAGTTTCCAGTCCTCCGGTGACGACGGCGTGAACATGTGGGCGCTTCGGCAGCACGAGGGTGAGTGGGCCGGGCCAAAACTTTTTGGCAAGCAATCGTGCATCACGGGAGATCTCCGTGGCCCAGTGGTCGACCTCGTCAGCTTCAGCGATGTGCACGATCACAGGATGATCGGTTGGTCGACCTTTGGCGGCAAAGATTCGAGCGACTGCTAGCGGGTTGGTGGCATCAGCGCCGAGGCCGTAAACCGTTTCGGTGGGGAGGGCCACCAAGCCACCGGCGAGGAGAAGTTGCTTGGCGCGATGTAAGCCAGCGGGGTGGGCGTCCAAGACTTCAACAATGGAACGACTTGGCACAAAGCAAGCGTAACTGTCCGCGCGTAGGCGTCAACATCGAACCTGAACCTGAACCTGAACCTGAAGTGAACCTGAACCTGAAGTTGAACCTACGTGCACATAACTTGCTCACAAGGGGTTCCTTGGTAGCTCCAGAAACGAGAACGCCAGCCCGATCAGCCGACCCATTCCAGCGACGACCCGGCGCAAGAGGTTCCACGAGCGGGCAAGAGGCGGCGACCGTTGGGCAATTCTTGACTAATCCGATCGGCTTTTGTGTCTATACTCTTTCCACACGTTTCACCAGTTTTTTCCCTGGGAGGGGATTCACATGAGCCTTCACATCGGCGACACCGCACCAGATTTCACCGCAGAGACCACACAGGGCACCCTGAATTTCCACGAATGGCTGGGCGATAGCTGGGGCGTGCTCTTCAGCCACCCGAAGGACTTCACGCCTGTTTGCACCACCGAGCTTGGCCGAGTTGCCAAGCTGGCACCAGAGTTTGCTAAGCGCAACGTGAAGGTCATCGGCCTTTCAGTTGACTCGGTTGAAAACCACCACGCATGGGAAGGCGACATCGCCGAAACCCAAGGAACCAAGGTGGAATTCCCGATGATTGGTGACACCGACAAGAAGGTTTCGGATCTTTACGACATGATCCACCCGGGTAACTCCGACACCATGACGGTTCGCTCAGTCTTCGTGATCGGTGCCGACAAGAAGATCAAGTTGTTCATCACCTACCCAGCGTCAACCGGTCGGAACTTCGATGAGATCCTTCGCGTTATCGATTCGTTGCAGCTTACCGCCAAGTACAAAGTAGCTACCCCGGTAGATTGGAAAGACGGTGACGACGTCATCATCGGTGCTGCAGTTACCGACGAAGAAGCAAAGACGTTGTTCCCCGGCGGTTGGACCACCGTTAAGCCTTACCTGCGTACACTTCCGCAGCCTGGCAAGTAACTCACTTTTGGGCGCTCGTTTCGTTGGGAGCGACGCCAATTTTGTTGACTAACTGGGGGTTAGGTCGGCGCAGATAGCCAGCCGGTCCGGTTTTACACTGGGCCGGCTGACCTGCGTCTTGGCAGCAACATTTGCCTACCACGCCGCAGGCGGAGAAACTCTTGACCAAGCAAGTTCTTCCCAGTTCTACCTGCCGAGACGGGGCCCAGAAAAGTCTGCGAGGTTTACGATCGGTGCAACCCCAGGCGAAGTTCCGGGTTGTCGAACCGTTGGTAAGTGAACGACGCGGGTCCGGACTTGAGAGACGTTTGCGGCCAGTAGCGTTTAATTTGTGAATGATCACGGTGGTGAGAGAGCCAAGGTTGTCTCTGATTGGAAACAGGCGAACC
>JAYUVJ010000433.1:0-3456 GCA_043754155.1 Acidimicrobiia bacterium | reverse complement strand
GTTGCCAACTTCCCGAACATGGGAACCGCTTGGTCGCTGTCGGGCATGATCGATATTCGCGGTGCATTAGGTGATGCCTACCCTGACTGTGCTGATGATCTCACCCCGGAAATGCGCTTTGGCCTCAAGTGGGCGGAGGGAAAGTGGACAGCAGATGGCGCCTATCGCGTGGCGAAACGTCGTGTCGAACACAACGATGCCATGGCGAAGATGTTTGCCGAAACGGATTTGGTGATCACCGCAAGCAATCCCGATGTGGCCTTTGGTTGCAATGGTCCGCTGCCCTCGGTGTTTGGTGGCAAGGAAGTTGGCGGATGGAACAACGGACGCCTCACCGCCCCATCCAATCTTTATGGCAATCCAGCCATTTCCATCCCTGCAGGAACGGTTGGGGGGCTCCCAGTTGGCCTGCAAGTGATTGCGCCACACCATCAAGATCACTACCTTTTAGACATCGCCCTGGAAGCCGAACGCCAAGCCCCATGGCCGCTCGTCGCCCCCCGGTTGTAGCAAAAAAAATGGGTTCCCGCACCACCCCTTTCCCGCAGGACGAACTAGCAAATCGCCTCTGTCCGAGGGCCGTGGGCTTCGGGTGGGGGAGTGGAACCTGGCTCACGCAGTTCGGCCATGGCCGCCCAAAAATCCGTGGCACTTACCGGGCCAACAAAACTTGCACCAACCACACCCTCAGCATCGGTCATCACCGTGGTGGGAACGGCATCAATTCCGTAGCGCTCATGAAGGGACTTGCGATCTTGATAATCCACAATGTCAACGGCCACTGCGTCACTTGCCAAAATATCGGCCATAGCTTTGACCTTCGCACAAGAGTTACACGTTGATGAGGTGAATACCACCACCATCCAAGGCGCTTCGGGGCGGACGAAATCGGCACGGTCAAGCTGTTGGGGAACAGTCCATGCCTGCTGGGTAGGGGGCTCGGGCTTTCGCTTGCGTAACTGCTGCGCGACCAACACCGCAACGCAACCAATGATGACCAACGGAATCAAAACCTTGATCATGGTTGGCTCTCTAACGAACCGAGAAACACCTTGCGAATAACCGCAGCCATCTCATCGGAGTTTTCCAATGGACCGAAATGCGAACGACCAGGGAAATGCATGATCGACGAATTTGGCATCTGAGCGTGCTGCAGGGGAATCGACTTGTTGAATGAGTCGGAAGTGAACTCCCCCAACCCCAACGTGACAGGGCAATCCACCTCAGGGAGTCGGTGATAAAGATCGCTCATGGAGAGGCTGAAAAGCTCGCCCTCCCACGCCGCACGACATTTCAACCGCACCCCTCCATCAGGCAAATCCTCAAATCCCCAGTGCACATACGACCGCGTAACTTCGTCGTCGGCCATCTTGAAGGGAAGTTTGGCTCGATAGTTCTCGTACGCCTCTTGCTTCGATGCAAACACTTCACGACGCTTCCGCGCAATATTTGCCATGAAATTGTCCATCGGGTTGCCCACTAAGGCATTTTCGGGTGGCAGAAAGATAACCGGTTCAAAACCAAAAACGTGAGCGAAAGAACCGGGTCGCTCCAGCGAGGCGCTTAGGAGGGCAAAGCCACCCTGAGAGTGTCCAAAGCCAAACACATCTCCGCGACCACTAAGACCCCACAGGTCCATGGCTTTGGTGTATTCCTTTGTGATGTTGGCCCAAGCGAAGCCGCTGGCTTGGCTTTCCGTTGTATTTTTTATTGAATTCGGTGCTGTTGGCTTCGGTTGGATTACACCCGATTGAGATGCACCCGATTGAGATGCGTTCGATTGCGGAGCGGCCGGTTGGGGAGCGGAACCGTGCGCCGGTGCGTTCCTCGCCAATTCCTGTGCGACGGTGTTGCGCTCGACGAGTGCCTCGCCCCCGAGAGGAGCGGTCGTATCACCTTGAGCCCGAGCATCGATGGCATAACAGTGGAACGAGGAGCGAAGGCGCTGCACCAGGGGTAACCATACGTGTCCATGCAGTCCCGTGGCATGGGCCAACAACAGCGGAGGCCCGTCACCACCCCAATCGTACGTTTGCACAATTACGCCATCATCGGTGGTGAACGATTGGTTGTCCTCTGGGAAAGGCAGTGTGACGAGCGGGCCCAGCGAAGACTTGCTCGTCGTTTTGGCAGATCCGACGGCGTTCGATGGGCTTGTTGACACGGTCGTTCATGTTACGAGGCTCGTAGCTAACCTTCAACCACCCCAAGATTTCAGGAGATGTTCGTGAGCACTCGTCGAGTTCTGCTCGGAAGCGTAGCCATTGCTGTTGCTTTCGCCACTGCCATTCCAATGGCGACCATGGGCACCGTAGCCAACGCCGCAGCCGCACCCAAAGCCGGTGATCGTTGTACCCCCGCCCAAGTTGGCAAAAAATCGGGCGTGCTTACGTGCGTCAAGAACGGCAGCCTTCGTCGTTGGGAAGCCGCCAAGGCTGCTTCAGCAACAACCGCCGCCCCAGCCGCAGGAGCCTCCGCTGCACCAGCCGCCGCTCCCGCATCGAGTGGATCAAAAGATCCCATCAAGCTTGGTATCGCCCTCGGACAAACCGGTGCCACCACCGCGAACTTGGCCCAAGATCAGACTCTTGGCGTAAAGCTCGCCGAGAAGTACTTCAACGACAAGGGTGGCGTAAATGGCCGTTCGATCAAATTGGTTATCCAAGACACCACCTCCGATGAAGCCGGAGCTATTGCCGCATTCGACGCATTGATCAACTCCGACAAAGTCGTGGGCATCGTTGGCCCTACCCTGTCGCAGCAGGCCTTCGCCGCCGACCCGATCGCCGATCGCGCCAAGGTTCCGGTTATTGCCCCGTCGAACACCGCCGCTGGGATCCCCCAAATCGGTGACTACATCGCCCGCGTTTCCGCCGGTGTTGCGACCTATGCCGGTAACGCCATAAAATACGCAGCAGCCCAGCAGCCGACGGGTAAGGCTGCCGTGTTCTTCGCGCAAGATGATGCGTTCTCCCGTAACGAAACTGTGGTGTTCCAGAATGCCGTTAAGGGCGCCAACATTGAGCTGTTGGCTCCACAAACCTTCAACGCAGCCGACACTGATTTCACCACCCAAACTGCTTTTGTACAGGCCAACAAGCCCGATCTTGTAGCTATCTCCGGTCTTGCGCGTGCGGGCAACTTGGTTCGTCAGCTCCGTGAGCTTGGCTTCAAGGGCACAATTGTTGGCGGCAGCGGACTTAACGTGGTGCAGACCTTCTCGGTATGCAAGGCCCTCTGTGATGGTTTGATCGTGGCCCAGGCTTACTCACCAGCTCTTCCTGCCGACGGTATCAACCTCGATTTCCGTAAGCAGTTCAAATCCGAGCAGAAGCGTGACCCAGGCCAGATTGCCGCCCAGGCGTTCACCGGCGTGCAAGTCTTCGTTGAGGCCCTTAGCGCCATCGACAAAGCCGGCAAATTGACCGACGATCTTGGAGCCACCCGCATTGCCCT
>JAYUVJ010000432.1:0-4567 GCA_043754155.1 Acidimicrobiia bacterium | reverse complement strand
ACCAAGCCACCATGAGGGACGTGAGCCCGCAGCGATGGGGCAACCAATGCACGATCAGCACAATCAACAAAAAGAATCACGTTGCCAGAAAGGACAATTACGTCAAACGTGCGGCCTAGCGCTAAACGAGCCAAGTCACCCTTCGTCCACGTGAGATGCGGAGCCTTGGAGGACGCTTCGCCGAGCATGTCGTCATCAACGTCGGTGCCCTCAACTAGGTACCCTCGGCGATCAAGCTCAACGGCCACACGACCTGTGCCGCAACCAGCATCAAGAACGCTCATTCCCGGAGCGGAGTCGGAAGGTTTCGCATAGTGAGCCAAACCTCGCCGGGCCGCCAGGCGTTCCACAAAGGCCACCTCTCCATGCGGATCCTTACCGGCAGCAGCCATCGCCGTCCAAGCTTTGTCGTACGTAACGGGATCCCAAGTTGCCATCCTCCGACCGTAGTTCGCGTTGCTGCGGGGCGGTGACCTGGTTACGATCGGGTGGTCCCGATGCGGATCGTCGGTTGAGCGCACTGCCCGTTCGGGTGACGGGTTGCGCCCCTGGAGTTCGCTACAGGCACTCAATGGGCACCCAATGGGCGCTTGACGGGTTCCATACGGTACGGTCGGCGTATGACCACTGTTGCCAGCGCCAAAGGACCTATCAACTCATCCTCGCTTGGACGGGTTTTGATGCATGAACACGTGTTTATTATCTCGCCGGAAATGCAGCACAACGTGCCCGAAGACTGGGGCGACGAAGAAATGCGTCTTGCCGATGCCACGCAACGACTCACCGAACTAAAGCAAGCCGGCATCGATACGATTCTTGATCCAACTGCGCTTGGGCTCGGTCGCTACATCCCGCGTATTGCCGAAGTAGCTGCGCGCATCGAGCTGAACATTCTTGTGGCTACCGGTTTGTATAGCTTCGACGAAGTACCGCACTATTGGAAGCGACGCGTACCCGGAAGCGGTCCCAACGGTTCCGATCCTATGGTCAACCTGTTCGTGCGCGACATCCAAGAAGGCATTGCAGGGACAGGAATCAAAGCGGCAATCATTAAGTGTGCAACCGATCGCCCCGGCATGACTCCCGACGTTGAACGAGTGCTTCGAGCCTGCGCCCAAACTCATCGCATCACCGGTGCGCCCATTACTACCCACACCCAAGCGGCAACCGAGCGAGGCCTTGAACAACAAGCCGTATTCCTGTCCGAAGGTGTCGACCTCTCACGTGTGGTTATTGGCCACTGCGGCGATTCCAACGACTTTGACTATCTCGAAAAACTGATTGCCAACGGTAGCATTCTGGGCATGGATCGCTTTGGGATCGATGGCTACCAAACCACGGCAACCCGCGTGGCCGTGGTTGCCGAGCTTTGCAAACGCGGTTACGCCGATCGCATGGTGCTCAGTCATGATGCTTCGTGTTACCTCGATTGGATTCCCGGCGAAATTCCACCGTCGACTATGCCGCACTGGCACTACCTCCACATCAGTCGCGATGTAATCCCAGCGCTCCTCGAAGCGGGAGTATCCCAAAGTCAAATCGACACCATGCTGATCGACACCCCTCGCCGACTGTTCGAAAACACCAAGCCGTACTGAACGTGAGTGTGGACCTAACTGCACTTTCCGCCGACAAACTCTTGACCCAACTCCGCTCAGGGCAGTCTCTGCCCACGAAGTGATGGGCTTTACCTTGAGCGAATTGCTGCTCTAAACCCTAAGCGCAAGGTCGAATTTGAACGGCTCGAACTTGTAGAGCTTCGCGAATCCATAGAAAGCGAGGCCAAGGAAAATTACAGAGGTCCCAGAGACTACTTACAGAGGTCCCAGAGACTACGGAGCGTGCCAGGGGTTCACGAGATCGATTCCGAGGTTTTCGAAATCTTTGATGTTTCGGGTTACCAATTTTGCTCTGTGTTCGATACAACTTGCCGCGATTGCTCCATCGAACTGACTTATTGGACTTCCAGCCCTCCGCCGTCGAGAAACTACGTCTGCATAGCAAGTGGCGGTTGTGTTCGAGAAGTTCAGAATGCGATCAAGACCAAGGCCGACAAGGAGTTCTTCGGCGGCTTTCGAGAGTAGGCGTTTTCGTTGGCCTTTGGGTAACAACTCGATGCCGAAACGTACTTCGGCAATGGTGATTGCCGAAAGGGAAGGCGGTTCCGTAAGCGAATTCAAATAGCTCATCACTGAGGGATTTGGAGTTTTCGCCATCATCTCGGCGACAACGTTGGTATCGAGGACGATCATTCTCTAAAAGTGACAGGCTCTGCGAGAGTCTCGCGTTTAGGCATAACAACGTCAGAAGTATCAATCCCTTGAAAAAGCGAATGCATCCAAGTTCCAAACTGGGGCGGTGTTTCGGAGCTACCACCGACATCATTGACGATCAATTGACGCACCCGCTCCTCCATGGATTGCCCCGCTCGCGCTGCGGCAACCCGTAACCGGGCCTTCGTGTCTTCGCCAATGTTTCGAATAGTTATTGATGCCATGCGGACACCTCCTGTTGCATTGAGATCAATGATATCAATGCAATCGTTTCCTGCCAAGAAAACGGCCGGGGTTTAGCCCGGCCGTTGCACTGTAATTCGGTTGTCAAGCCTCGGAAGGGCAAGCAGTTGCCTGTTAGGAAGGACGGGCCAACTCTGCGAGTTGGCGGGCGGTGAAGGGGGTGCCCTTGGGACGGCCCATGGATTGGATGGAGATGTCTACATCGGCGCCTTCGGCCTTGAGCGCGCCTACGGTGCACTTTTCGCGAGGACGGGTTTTGAACGGATCGAAGCTATAAAGCTTCATGGCGTTGAGGTGCGTGATCTTGTTGATCTCATCGTCGGGAACGCCAACGAGGGAGTGCGCCAACAGGTCTGCGGAGTGTGGCCATGTACTGTCGGAGTGGGGATAATCGCACTCCCAGGTCATACGGTCAATACCGACTTTGTGGCGAAGATCGATACCAGCCTGATCGTCGATAAAGCAGGTCGAGAAGTGCTTGTGGAACAACTCAGTTGGGGTCTTGCCACCAAAATCGGCACCAGTCCAAGCGCGGTGGTGGCTGTAGGTGTAATCCATGCGCTCCAGGGCATACGGAATCCAACCAATACCACCCTCAGAAAGAGCAATCGTAAGTTCGGGAAACGTTTTGAAAATCGGCGTCCACATCAAATCGTTGAGAGCCAGGAACGAGTTCATTGGTGTAATCGCGATACTTACGTCGGCTGGTGCATCCATGGAAGTCACCGTCATTGATGACGACGAACCAATATGCATACATACAACCGTTTCGGTTTCCTGACACGCCTGAAAGAACGGATCCCAATGGCCAAGGTGCAAACCGGGCTGACCTAGCTTCTCGGGGTTCTCGGAGAACGTTACGGCGTGGCAACCCTTAGCGGCAGTCCTGCGAATCTCATCGGCCATGAGTTGTGGGTCCCATAGCGGCATGATGGTCATGGGGATGATGCGATCAGGATACGTGCCGGCCCACTCGTCGATATGCCAATCGTTGTAGGCACGTACGCAGGACAGGGCCAGTTCTTTATCTTCGGCGCGGAGGAACAGCTGTCCGCAGAAGTGGACGAAGGTTGGGAAGTTGATTGAGCCGAGCACGCCGTTAGCGTTCATGTCGCGGATGCGCTCGTGAATGTCGTAACAACCTGGGCGCATCTGGTCGTAGCGGAGCGGATTGAGGCCATATTCCTCTGGAGGGCAGCCAGCTACCGCGTTGAGGCCCATGTTCGGGGCGCGGATACCTTCGTATGACCAGTACTGGCTGCCGTTTTCGTCGGTGAGAACCTTAGGTGCGCGATCCCGAAATTTCTCAGGAATGTGGGCATCGAACATTGTTGGTGGCTCGATGACGTGGTCATCGACGCTCACAAGAATCATGTCATTGGTATCCATACGAACTCCCTACCTAGCGCCGCACTTCTTGACGGCAGTGTCAAGAAGTGATCGTATCGCTTTGGGAAGCCTTACACCTACCCAACTTGCAATCGCTGCCATCCCTAAACCAAATGCTCGTCTGCGAGTTCCGATGCTCAACTGCTGACTCGGTACTCCAACTAGACGTTGCCTGTCCTTTGGAGTGCGGTGAAGGCAAACCAGCCGGGAACGAGCGGTAACCAGAACGTGGCGATGCGAAACAACAGCACTGCGCCAATTGCGGTGTCGGTGCGCATACCAGCGGAGCTCAGGCCCGCAGCGAGAGTGGCTTCCACGGCGCCAATGCCACCAGGGGTCGGTGCGGCGGCGAAGACCACGGAACCCACGAGATACACCAAGGCCACTGAAGTAAACGAAGGACCCACGCCAAAAGCCGCCACCGAGGCCTGCAAGGCCAGTATGTAACCAAGAGTTACCACGGCGGAACCACCAAAAAGGGAAAGAAGGTTTGTGGGATGCCGTGCAGTTTGCGCGATTCCCAATGCTCCTCGCCGGATGCCCGGTACAACGTGCGCGAGAATTTTGGCCCGAACTCGGGGAATGAGCACGGCAAGCAGAACCGTAGCGCCGATGCACGCTGCTCCGATGAGAAACACATCGGAAGACGGCAGATCGAACGA
>JAYUVJ010000431.1:0-22708 GCA_043754155.1 Acidimicrobiia bacterium | reverse complement strand
GCCTTCGTGGATATCGAAAACTACAAAACCAAGATTTTCGACGACACGACCTTCCAAAATAGTGTCTGGGTCAGCCTCAAATTCATGTTGCTGGTGGTGGTGTTCCAGACGCTGTTGGCATTGGGGCTCTCCCTGATGTTGACCAAAAACTCTCGCGGCACCATCTTTCTCCGTTCGTTGTATTTCTTCCCGACCATCCTGTCATCGAGCGCCGTGGCCTTTGTGTGGAACTTCGTTTACGACCCATCATCGGGCCTCGTAACCACGGTGCTGGAAAAGCTGGGAATCAGTTACCGTCCCGCACTTATGGGTAGCCCAAAAACCGCGATTGTGTTTCTTGCTGTCGTGCAGGTGTGGTTTCATGCCGGGCAAATGATGGTGGTTTTCGTGGCCGGTTTGCAGCAGATCCCTCAGGACTACATCGAAGCAGCGGAGATTGACGGGGCTTCACGGTGGCAACGTTTTCGATCGATAACCTGGCCGCTCCTCGGTCCGGCAACGGCCATCGTGGTGGCTTACACAACGTTGCAATCGTTTCGAGCGTTTGACCTTGTGTACATAATGACGGAAGGTGGACCGTTGAATTCGACCCGAATCCTGGGCTTTCATATCTACAAAACAGCTTTTGAGTCATTCAGCTTCGGGGCAGCAGCAGCAGAATCAGTACTGTTCATGGCACTTATTGCCACCGTTACCTTGATGCAACGCAGGGTGTTGCGCTTTACCAAGGCCGATCTTACCGGGGGTGCATGATGACGGCAATCAATCGCATTCCAACGTCGTCCTCGAACGATGCAAAAAAACTGCGTAGCGAACGCATCGGTCGTTTCAGCTCACGGACGCTGCTGGTCATCTACGCACTTCTGATTGTCGTGCCCATAGTGGTGGTGGTGTTTGGCTCGTTCAAGAACCAATCACAAATCATTCTCAACCCGCTCGGTCCGCCGTCGAAGGGCAACCTCGAGGGCTACCGAAAAGTAATCAGCGAGCATATTTTCCGAGCGTTGAAAAACAGCGTGATCGTTGTTGGCCTGTCGGTCTCACTCACTTTGCTCGCAGCGTCGCTTACCGCGTTCTCAGTTGCCCGATTAGGTGGATGGCGCTCCAATGTCCTGTTTGGTTTCTTCACCCTTGGCATGGCAGTTCCCGCACAGGTGAACGGAATCCAGCAATACACCATGTTCAAAAGCGTGGGCCTTACCAACTCACTCGTTGGATTGGTAATCGTGAATATGGCCGTTACCCTTCCCGTTTCCGTGTTCATTCTCACTGGGTTCATGAAAACCTTGCCAAAAGAACTTTTTGAGGCGGGCGTGGTCGACGGTGCCAGCCAATGGCGCCTCTACCGATCGATCGCCATGCCTCTGTCTATGCCTTCAGTTGCTGCAGTGGCCATCTTCTTGTTCGTGGCGCACTGGAATGATTTGTACTATCCGCTGCTTTTCATCACCGACGAATCCAAATGGACCCTGCCCCGCACTCTGGCGCAACTTCGAGGCGAATTCCTAACGGACTACCCGGCGCTCTTCGCCGGAGTAGTGATTGCCAGTGCACCTATGGTTGCCGCGTACGTGTTCCTGCAACGTTGGTTCGTCGCAGGACTCACCAGCGGTGCCGTAAAGGGCTAACGCTTGATCAACACCTAGCTTGCTCTCGGAGCGAAAGGACAAACAAAAATGTCAGCGGTACTTAGCGACTTGATTCTCCTAGGCTCATCGTTGTGAGTCTGCAGCCAATCCTGTCCGCCTCGAAGCTTGGCCCCCAGCAACGTGCCCGAGACCTTAAGCGCGCACAAACGGAGAGCTTCGACGTTGTAGTTATCGGTGGGGGAGTAACGGGCACCGGGGTGGCACTCGACGCCGCAAGCCGGGGCCTCAGCGTTTGCCTGGTAGAACGACGAGACTATGCAGCAGGAACATCAAGCCGATCGTCGAAGCTCATTCACGGAGGCCTCCGCTACCTCGAACAAAAAGACTTTGGACTGGTGCGTGAAGCCTTACACGAACGTAAAACCCTCATCCAAGATGTGGCCCCTCACCTAGTGCGCCCTGCACCATTTTTGCTGCCACTTCGCAAACACTACGAACGCCCGTATATCGGCGCCGGCGTTCTCCTGTATGACATCTTGGCCGGGCGCAACAGTGCAGTTCCACACCACACTCACCTTTCCAAAGCTCGTTGTCTGGAGACATTTCCATCGCTTAATCCCGATGCGCTGGTGGGCGGTATTCAGTACTACGACGCACAGATTGACGATGCGCGCCATACAGTTGTGGTAGCGAGAACTGCAGCCTCCTTTGGTGCCGCTCTGTTGCCAGGTGTGGCTGTCGAACGAATCTTGGTGGAAAATGGTCGAGCAGTAGGAGTGGAAGTCACCGACCGCGAAGCGTGCGAAGTGGACGGGGTGAATGCACCATTTTCGATACGTGGCCGCTCGGTCGTGAACGCCACGGGTGTTTGGACCTCAGAATTGGAAAGAAGCGCGGGCGTGCCAAATCCGTTGCAGGTAACAGCATCCAAAGGCATTCATATCGTCGTGCCCCGGCACCGCATCGACGCAACAACCGCCATGATTTTGCGCACTGACCGAAGCGTGCTTTTCCTTATTCCCTGGGGTGATCGTTGGCTTATCGGCACCACCGACACGCCATGGTCACACGATCTTGACCATCCCAGCGCCAGCCAAGCTGACATCCACTATGTGCTGTATTGGGCCAACACCATGTTGCGTTCCAACCTCACCCATGATGATGTCGTGGGCGTTTACTCAGGTCTTCGTCCTCTCCTTTCTGGCGGTGCCACGGCAACTACCAAACTCAGTCGCGAACATGCCGTCAACCGAGCAATTCCTGGCCTCGTGAGCATTGCTGGTGGAAAGTACACAACGTATCGAGTCATGGCCCGGGATGCGGTCGACGCACTGACACCCGATCTGGGGACGCTGGCACCAAGCCCCACGGCAACAATTGGTCTGCTGGGAGCTGACGGCCATGAACGTGCCATGAACAACTTGGCGAAGCATCCTGCGACAACGCACCTACCTGCTGGGGCACTGGCGCACCTAGTTGCACGTTACGGATCTACCGCAAGTGAAGTACTAGACGTCATTGCTGGGAACCCTGCACTCGCTGCGCTAATCGGTTCCGCCCCGTTGCAGGTTTGTACGCCGACTTCAGCCACCTTGGACCCCAATCCCGACACCTTTGATGGGGCTCACACCCCGTTCAGCGGATCGCGCTACCTTCTCGCGGAATCCGTACACGCTGCCACGTATGAAGGTGCAATGCATGTCGACGACGTTCTCACCCGCCGCACCCGTCTATCCATTGAAGGAGATGACCGAGGAATCGGCGCTGCTCCAGTTGTTGCTGCCGCGATGGGCGAAGTTCTTGGTTGGTCAGCAGCGCTTGTGGACCTCGAAGCAAAACGCTACCGAGACCGGGTTAAGGCCGAACGCACGGCGGAGCGTGCAGATAACGATCAAGAAGCCGACGATATCCGTCGCTCAATTAGAGACCCCCGCCTAAATCCGATTCCCTAGCGGGACCCAACAACGGGGCTCACAGGAACGAAATTAATTGCTAGTTTTACTGCCGAGACGACGGGCGAATTAGGACCACCCTCTGTTTTGGCTAGTTCGACAACACTGAGGTCTCGATCGGGCGTCCCTCATCGGCACACCAATCTGACCAAGAGCCTGGATAGAGCAACCCCAAAGGCAGCTTTGCGACCGCAAGTGCCAACAGGTTGTGACAGGCGGTCACCCCAGAGCCGCAATGACAAACTGCTCGACGATCCGAGCGAACCCCAGCTCGGGTGAACCGTTCACGCAATTCACCGACAGTGCGAAACTTTCCAGTCTCTGGGTTGATGTTCTCGCCCCACGGTGCACTCAAGGCACCCGGAATATGGCCAAAACGCTTGTCTACGGGATTTGGGACGCCTGCGTAACGTTCCTCAGCACGAGCGTCGAGCACCGTTACGGCATCGCCACGTCGGAGTGAATCGACCGATACGGCATCGACCACCTGATCAAGCGGCCAGGGCTTAGGAGTAAAAGTGACATTCTCGGGCGCAGCGGGGACATCGATGCTGAGCTCACCAAACCAGGAGGAAATGCCACCATCAAGTACAGCAACACGGATACCAAGTACACTTAACATCCACCAGAGGCGTGCGGCGATCGAGCCGGCTGCATCGTCGTAAGCGACCACCGTGTTGTTATCGCCAATTCCAGCACGCTCCATTGCTGAGGCGAAATTTTCGGGAAAGGGAAGCGGGTGGCGACCAGGACCCACATCGGGATCACCTGCCAAATCGTTGTCCAAGTTAATGAACACTGCACCCGGAAGGTGTCCTGCGTCGTAGGCCGCTTCGCCGGAACGCCCGTCGACGTACCATCGAACATCGGCTATGACCAAGCCTGGATGATCAAGGTTCTCCGAAAGCCAAGCACTTGAAACGATTGGGCCCGGAAGTGACAACGGAAGGACCGGTTGGAAGGAAGAAGGCACAGCCGAAATCTAATGCAGGAACGTGGCAGTTTCTGAGCGGTGTTCCAACTTGAGCACAAGGCATTGCATCGCTTAAGGGGTACGCCACCGATTTCCTGATCGATCAAGCAGACGATCAGATTCTGGAGGGCCCCATGTTCCCGAGTTGTAGCGCGCTAAGGGATGATCGGGGTCGGAGAAAGCCTCCAGCAACGGATCAACTATTCGCCAGGCTTCCGCCACCTCATCGGAGCGAATGAATAGCGTGGAGTCGCCGTGAAACGCGTCGAGCAACAAACGTTCGTAGCCATCGAGGTCTTCTTCTTGGAACTGCTCGTCGTACTTAAAATCCATGCTCGCCGTACGCACAACGAACGCCTGACCAG
Organism: Acidimicrobiia bacterium; assembly: GCA_043754155.1. Taxonomy (GTDB): domain Bacteria; phylum Actinomycetota; class Acidimicrobiia; order Acidimicrobiales; family JANYDT01; genus JANMZO01. Next base: position 17,829 of record JAYUVJ010000431.1, on the reverse strand, counting down.
GAACCTTTGCGCCGAAACGCAAAGAAATCCCCGAATCTGGCTGGATACGAACAATCAAGGAGTTTGGCTCCAACTTCTTCGACATTCTGGCCGCAAACGGAAGGTGCGGGGCGCGCCGGAAGTGCATGGCCACCTCGGTCACTCGCTTCTGTAGGCGCTTGCCGGTTCGCACATAGATGGGCACACCAGCCCAACGCCAGTTGTCCACGGTAAGGCGCATGGCAACAAACGTCTCAGTTTGACTCGACGGATTGACTCCTTCCTCCCCTCGATATCCAATGGCTTTTTCGCCGTCGGCCAAGCCCTGGTCGTACTGACCACGAACCACATCGGTAGCAATTGACCGCTCATCAAAGCTCACGATGGAACGAAGGGCTTTCACCTTCTCATCACGAATACCAGTGGAGTCCATCGACCCCGGAGCTTCCATGAGGGTAAGGGCCAGTACCTGCATCACATGGTTTTGCACAATGTCGCGCAGTGCTCCAGCTTCTTCATAGAAGCCACCACGATGCCCTACACCGAGTGATTCGGCGACAGTAATTTCCACATGGTCTACATAGTTACGGTTCCACAGCGGTTCAAAAATCGTGTTTGAAAACCGAAGCGCCAAAAGGTTCTGCACGGTCTCCTTGCCGAGATAATGATCGATCCGGAACACTTGGGACTCATCAAAAGATGCATGCACCGTTGCATCGAGGGCTGCTGCGCTTTTGCCATCGTGGCCGTAGGGCTTTTCGATAACCACTCGAACAAAACCATCCGGAGTTGTTGGCTTATTCAACCCAGCGTTTCCGAGCCCGGTAATGATCAGCGGGAAGGTGCTTGGGGGCGCAGCAAAGTAGAACACCCGATTTCCGGTGCCCGCGGGAATACCAGCTGCTACATCGACTTCACCCAACACCTGGTGTAGCCGCTCAAAGCACTTAGGATCGGAGTAGTCGCCGGTGATGTAACGAAACGTAGCGGCAAGGGGCCCCCACGATTCGGCGTAGTCGGTTGCTGCCTCAGTCATTCGGGCACGAAAATCGATGTCAGTAAACTCGGTCCGGGCAACACCAACAACGGTGAATCCTTTGGCGAGAAACCCGCGGGCCCAAAGTTCCGAAAGTGCTGGCATCAACTTGCGTGATGTGAGGTCTCCGGATGCCCCAAATATAATCAGCGCGCTTAGCGGTGCTACTACTTGACCTTCAGCCATCATTCCTCATTTTTAGTTCAACAGGCCTTTCGCTACAACGTTACGCAGTGTGTTGCCTAGTTCGCCAGGAACTCCAGGGACCGCTCGCCCATAGTGGCTAGAAGCTCTTCAAAGCTTTTGGTGAATGATGCAACGCCCTCCCGCTCAAGCACCACGGCCACCTCATCCATATCGATACCAATGGCGCCAAGAGCGGTCCAGTTGTGATGGGCTTCAGAAATTGCGGGGGTTGCGTCAACGGTTCGGCTCAGGTTCCCGTGATTATCAAACGCTTCGAGTGTTGGTTCGGGCAGAGTATTCACACTGTTAGGACCGATCAAGGAATCCACGTACAACGTGTCAGGAAACGATGGGTTTTTGGTAGACGTTGAAGCCCAAAGTGGCCTTTGCGGGCGAGCTCCCATGGCCGCTAGACGTTCCCAACGCGGTCCACTAAACCGGTTGAGGAACAACTGGTACGCCAGCACCCCTTGGGAAATTGCTGCCTTGCCAATAAGCGCTTGAGCCTGCGGAGTTCCAATGACACCAAGGCGACGATCAACTTCGGAATCCACTCGACTAATGAAAAACGAAGCAACGCTGGCCACGCTTGAAAGGTCAGATGCGCCACTAGCGGCGTAAGCTTCCAGTCCGGCAATATAGGCCTCGATGACGGCAGCGTAGCGATCAATCGAGAAAATCAGCGTGACGTTGATGTCACGACCTTCGGTGATCATCTGTTGGATTGCTGGAATACCTTGAGGTGTAGCGGGGATCTTCACCATAAGGTTCGAGCGTTCGACGCGCACATGCAGATCACGCGCAGCAAGTATGGTCCCATCGGTGGAAGCGGCCAAGGTAGGGGAGACCTCAAGAGATACATAACCATCGACACCATTCGACGATGTTGCGACATCGGCCAAAACATCGCACGCGCCCCGAACATCGTCTATAGCCATGATCCAATACGAATCCTCAACCGAATTCCCAGCCTTCACTAGTTCCCCTAACTGCGCGTCGTAGTCGTGGGAACCCGCAATGGCTTTCTGAAAAATCGTAGGGTTGCTGGTAACACCACGCACACCACGTTCCACCAGTTTGGCTAGAGTGCCGTCGGCAAGGTAAGCGCGCTTGAGATTATCGACCCAAGGACTTTGACCTTGGTCTTCGGAGAGACGCTGAAGAAGATTGCTTGCCATAATAAAACCTCTAGATGTTGAGTGAACGTAAATATTGAAGGTAAGAATTAGTAAGTAAAATTAGTAAGTAAAACGAGCATTCCGACTGTGGAACCGCTGAACACTTACACCACCGGTCTTGCGCTAGTCGTCATTACCTTCAAGAAGTAGGAGGGCTGCTTCCGTTACCGAATCTGGACCAAAGCCATACTCGGCCATAAGTTTCTCGGCGGGGGCCGAGGCGCCCCACGTGTCAACGGTTACGGCCAAATCGGCCCAACGCTCCCATCCAAACGAGGTGCCTGCTTCGCACGCCACCACCGGTACACCCGAAGGGAACACCGATTCCACATACTCTTCGTCTTGGCCGTCAAACCGATCCCACGAAGGCATCGACACCACCTGTGCGTGGTAGCCCTCGGCCTCCAAATTCTGGGCCGCGATTACACAATGCTGCACTTCAGAACCCGTGCCTACTAACACCACATCGGGCTCTGCACCCTGAGCGTCGACCAGCACATAGGCTCCCCGCGGCACGCCTTCGGTTGCCCGTTCTTTTGTTCCAACCAACACGGGAAGCTTTTGACGCGACAGCACCAAGGCCACTGGGCCTTCCGCATCGGTAATGGTGGTTCGCCATGCCGCTGCAGTCTCATTGGCATCAGCTGGGCGGAACAGCGACAAACCGGGCATCGCACGCAACGAAGCCAACTGCTCAATCGGCTGATGGGTAGGTCCGTCCTCGCCCACGCCAAGCGAATCATGCGTCCACGAATAGATGACTTGCGCACCACTGATGGCAGCAACACGCACTGCACCGCGCATGTAGTCACTGAACACAAAGAACGTTCCACCGATCGGTAGGAGCCCTCCGTGAGCAGCCATGCCGTTCATAATTCCGCCCATGCCGTGTTCACGAATGCCGAAGTGAATTAAGCGACCCTCAGGAGTTGCCGAGGAAAACACGCCGGCGCCATTGATTTTCGTACCAGTATTTCCCGTGAGGTCTGCCCCACCACCGATAAGTGCACCTACCGTTGGAATCAACGCGTTCAAGCACTCTCCGCTTGCTGCACGAGTTGCAACCTCTTGGCCAGCCTCATAGGTGGGCAAACTCGCATCCCAACCATCGGCTAGATCACCGTTCATCAGCGCATCGAACTCCGCACCTCGTTCGCCTGCTGCGGTGATCCGTTCAGCCCACGCCTGCACCTTCGTTGTTCCGCGAGTACCAGCAGCACGGCAACGAGCAAGCGCATCGGTATCAACAAAGAAGTCCTCGGCAGGCAGGCCCATAAGTGCCTTAGTCTTGGCAATCTCTTCGGGTCCAAAAACTTCGCCGTGTGCCGCTGAAGTGTCGGTTCGACCTGGCGAAGGGAACCCGATATGGCTACGCAACACAATCATCGACGGCTTATCAGTAACGGCCATAGCCCGACGCAATGCCGCCTCCAATGCATCGAAATCGTTAGCAATCTCACCGACTTCTTCCACATGCCAGCCGTAGGAACGAAAGCGCATCCCAGCATCATCGGTAACGCTAAGTTCGGTCGGGCCGTCAATGGTGATGTGGTTGTTGTCGTAAACACACACCAGTTTACCGAGACCCAAATGTCCGGCCATAGACGCTGCCTCATGACTGATGCCCTCCATAAGATCACCGTCGCTTACAAAGGCGAACGTGTGGTGATTACAAAGATCTGCACCCATACGAGCGCAAAGATTGGCCTCCGCAATGGCCATACCAACAGCGTTTGCAAATCCCTGGCCCAGAGGCCCAGTAGTGACCTCAACGCCAACCGTATGCCCAACCTCGGGGTGACCGGGTGTCAACGAGCCCCACTGGCGGAACTTCTTAATGTCATCGAGCTCTAGCCCATAGCCATGTAAAAACAGTGTTGAGTACAACAAGATCGAAGCATGTCCCGGAGACAGCACAAACCGATCACGATCGAACCAATCAGGCGACTCTGCGTCGTGATTCATAACCCGCGTCCACAGCACGTGCATAAGCGGGGCCAAGGCCATTGCCGTACCCGAATGCCCACTATTGGCCGCTTGAGGGGCATCAAGGGACAAGCCACGGACAACATCCACAGCCTTCTGATCAAGGGCGTCGTAACCGTTGGCAGGAATGGCTACTTCGTCAGGTGATGGAGGCATGGGGTGATCCTTTGGTAGGTCGTGTTAACTGTGCGGACTACACCGCGTTACTGATGGATTTTTACGGATATCTGAGGTTCTGACGGGCTTACGGATAAACTTTATTGAACAAGATGATGGTCGTAGTGAACAACACGATGTGCTGGTTGAAGTGCTTCGGTAAGAACTCGTTGACGGTTTGCGACCCCGGCTTTCAATCGACTTGGCCCAGGCCTTAGCACTGCGAGGTTATCGGCCTTGAGCAACTGCCCGAGCGATTTCGGTGGCAACACGTGCATTGTTCTCTGCCAGCGCCAAATTGGCCCCGATACTGCGCCCAGCTGTGGCGTCGGCCATATGCTTAAGAACAAATGGGGTGAGCGCACCACTGCGAATGCCTGCCGAATCTGCTTCGGACAACGCTCTCTCAATCGCAGCGTTCAGCTCCTCTGCCGGAAGTGCGGCCTCGATAGGGATGGGGTTGGCCACGACAACGCCACCGGGAATTCCTAAGCTGGAACGAGCTGCGAAAATCGCAGCGACCTCTGCCGCCGTTTCGACCCGATGAGGGACGGGGAATCCGCTCGAACGAGTATAGAAAGCTGGAAAATCGTTGGTACCAAATCCCAACACGGGCACACCCAAGGTATCGAAATACTCAAGCGTTTTGCCAAGATCAAGAAAAGCTTTCGCCCCCGCTGTCACAGTGATCACCGGGTGTCGGGCCAACGCACCAAGATCGGCACTCACGTCACCACTGAGATGATCCTGGCGATGAACTCCACCAACTCCCCCTGTGGCAAAAACCGTAACTCCGGCCGCAGCAGCCAACGCGACCGTCGCCGACACCGTGGTGACGCCGACGTCCCAGCGCTGAGCTACAGCAACGGCAAGATCACGCTCCGCACACTTTCGGGTACCACCAAGAACCAACAGCGCTTCCTCCGGATCAATCCCCACACGTGCAACACCGTCAATGACACAGGTGAGCGCTGGAACGGCATCACCGGCCCGGATTATGTCACTGCAGCGCTCAAGCACTTCAGAGTTATATGGCACGGGTAAACCCAGCGTTGAGGAGATCGTCGATTCCAAAGCCACTACTGGCAAACCGTTACGAATCGCCGAAAGCACACTTGGGTGCACCCGCAACGATGAGAAAGTAGGGGACGGGCTCCGAGACATGGACCAACTTTAGGGCCCCGATCCAGCTTGCAAGTCTGCTTTGCAGTTTGTAATAGTTCTCTCTGACGGGGCTCCAAGCCGGGGCCCGTCGTACTTTCGCAAACGAGCGCTCACTGACTTCCCACCGTCGCCATGCAAGGATCTTGGCGTGGCCGATGAAGACGATTCCTTCAAACTTTTACGAACTAATCAAGGCAAAGCCCGAGCACCGTGGGTTCGTTGGCTGCTGCTCGGCGTCATGGCACTGATTATTGCCGGGGTAACTGCTGGGATAGTGGTCAAAAACGGGTCTACCCAAGACGACGGCACCATAAACGGAGCCTCCGCCGAACTGTTGGTTCCCAACCTGTGTGCACTTAATACGCTTGTTGAGCAGAACGACCTAGCAAAGGCCAGCCGGTATTTTTGGGACCGAATCCACCTCAATACCCATCTCGTCAGCTCGCTACTCCTCCCGGGCCATCGAGGTGAAGCCATGAACATCACCCGGGCCAAAGCCACAGTTGAATCCCAAATGCGTGTTCTGTCACCTAATCTCGCCGAATCCGTGCCAGCGTTGCTCGAAGCCACCCGACAAGGTATAAAAACCCTAAAGCTCCAGGGTAGTGACACACCCTGCTCAGGCCTGCCGCCAGCGGACTACCAATGACCCGCCTTCGCTGCCCTCCACGTCCTTGACTACATTTCTGCCGTTGAGTCCTACTAACGCAATTTCCGTACGGAACGTGGTTTCAACTGCGAGGTACCGCATAACTCGGCTGGCCAACATGATGCTGGTCGTTGTTGCGCTCGTGCTCGTGTCAGTAGGTTTCGGGAACAGCTCAGCGCAAGCGCACTCAGCAGCAAACTCGCCGGCATCGAACTACCGCACCAAACTTCTCCTTGTCACCCCCACTAGCGACGCCTACCAGGCAAGGGTGATCGAGACAGGGAATCGTTTCGAGCTGCGGTGGAAATCGGGACCAGAGCTGACTGTTCCCGATTATGACGATCACCCCTACCTACGCATTGGCCCCAACGGTGTGGAGGAGAATCAGCAGTCCAACGCCAAATACCTCAACAGTTCTCGTGTGGGTTCAGCCACTATCCCCGACGGGTTAAAGCCTGAAGGTCCACCGCAATGGAAGCGCATTTCTAGCGAACCAGTAGCCCGATGGCATGACCACCGGATTCATTGGATGACCTCAGAACTACCCGAATCGGTGGCAAAGACTCCAAACAAGACCCATATCATCGCTACCGCTCCGGTCGTGTTCTCCGCAGGTTCCCACGTAGTGACGGCAACTACAGAGATGCGCTGGAACCCGGGCCCCAATGCCGTCCCCTATTGTTTACTTGCCGGGGTGTTGGCGCTTGGACCTATTGCCGTAGCGCTGTGGGCCAGAAAAAATTTGGAGCGCCGTCGGATCGCCCTGAAAATCATCTGTGCACTTTGTATCGTGCTCTTGGCCGCCGACGTACTCCACCTCATTGGCATATCCTTTGGCATTGTCGGACCGTTTGGCCAAGCAATTGGTCGGATGGCCTCCGTCGGTTTTGTGTCGTTGGCGGCATGGTGCATCTCCCTTATCGGATTCGTACTTGCCCGACAAGACCGCCTCGACGCTCCGTATCTCATAACGTTTGGCGCCGCTCTTATGGCCGTAGTCGGTGGGCTTGTTGATGTTGGCGTACTTTCAAAAAGCAGTCTTCCTGTTGCGTTTGGCGACGCAGGACCGGCCCTGATCCGACTCCTTGTGGCGATAACTATTGGTCTGGGAGTTGGCATTGCGATCGCTGGGGTTGTCGTAACCACACCGATACGCACGCTTATTAACCCATGTGATGATTCCGAGGCAGTGCCCCAACCATTTTTTGATTGTTCCGCCGATACACCTAGCGCTTCGACTGGAGCGATGACCACATCGACCACGAAAACCAAAACGAAAACCAAAACAAAGACGAGGGCTAAGGCAAAAGGTTGGGAGTTGGATTAGTTCCGGAAACGAACGTATGGAACGTAAGGAAACGTCCGTTTTTTCCGCTAGTTCATAAGGAGACTTCATCGACTCCTGGTTCAACCACAACTTCGTCTGGATCAGGAAGGATCGATTCCTCGACCGGAGCAAAAGGCAAAATATCGGCCAAATATGCTTGAACTGCCGCCGCGAGTCCAACGTCGACACCTGCACCTTCTGAAAGATACCAGCGGTGCTCAAGGATCTGATGGAACGCTTCGGCCTCCGAAAGACGAGTGCGGAGATCATCTGGTATTGCCGCTACAGCCGGTGCATAAATGGTGTTCAGCCAGTCATAGGCAACAAGCGCATCGGGTACAAGCCCACCCCGGGCAAACTCCAAATCCGAGCGATGACCTTCGATACTGTTGAGCATCCGACGAGCCTGATTCTCGTCGGCCTCAATGCCCGTAAGTTGCGCTAAACGACGCCGATGATGGCCTACCTCTACCACCCGAGGAACCACCGAAACGGTTCGCCCGTCGGCCGAAGTGCGCATCCGGTATTCACCGATATCGAAACCCAAAGTATTGAGGCGCCGAGTGCGAGCATCGAGTTGATGTCGATCGCCGTTCTCCACGATTTCTTCTTCGTTCAGCTCAGCCCACAGGCGCTCATACCGAAACAACAACTCCTCAGAGATCGCCTCGGGATCTACGTCCTCAGGGAGACGTCCGCCTGCAGCAAGATCTAACAACTCACCGCCGACATTTTCTGTGGCAATGGTTAGATCATGGTTCCGCTGACCGGCAGACAATCGGTGGTCATCTAGTACGCCGGTTTCGGCATCGACCAGGTACGCCGTGAGGGCTCCTGCATCGCGACGGAACAGTGCATTGGACAGCGAACAGTCACCCCAAAAAAAGCCTTCGAGGTGTAAGCGAACCAACAACACCGAGAGTGCATCGAGCAACTGATTTCGCAAATTCGGCTCGCCGCGCCCTTGAAACAAATAGCGGTACGGCATGGAAAAACTCAGATGCTTAGTGATCAGCGCAGCCGCAGGCGGTGCGTCAGCGACCCCATCATCGTCGGCCACGGTAAGGCGAAGGCCTCGGCTTAACACCACGCCAACTGCCTCAACCACCGGCAATCCACGATCAGCTAGACCCCGCAACAGTGCGTACTCACCGGTTGCCATCTCCGGTGTTGTCTCCTTCACCGCATAGACCACACCGTCGTAATTGACGAAACGAACCACATGACGAGAAACGCCTCGAGCGACATCCACCAGTCTCCCGCCAGTCCACGAGCGTAGCGGTGAGTCCCAGGCAAGATCAAGAAAATCGGGATGACCGGCACGGGCAATGATCTCCAAAGTACTCATGCTTAGATCGTGTCATGTCAAGAAACGTGCCTATCCATTGCGAGCCCCCAATCCCCGAAACTCATCGCCCGTAGCAGCCCAAAATTTGGTTGTGTGACCCACAAACCGCTCCTCCAGCTGCAAAAACTCGCAGCGGGTGCCGCCTTTGCGTGTTTCGCCCCAGTAGCCTTTGCGCCGTGACAAACGAGAAACGTCAACGCCAAGACCTCAACCGCCAAGCCAAGGTGGAACAGCTCAAGTCTGTTGAGAACAAAGCCACAGCCACCGCCAAAAGAAATCGGATACTTACCCTCGTCGCAGGAGTTGTAGCCGTCATCGCCCTCATCTTGCTCGCAAGCAAGTGCACTGGATCAGACAACACTGCAGCCGACACCACCGTTGCCGAAGACACCATCGCCCCGGTAGTTACAACGCCTCCAAATCCCAAGCTGGCGGAAAAGCCAGTAATTACCGTGCCAACAACGCCGAAACCTTCAAAGCTTGAGGTGAAGGATCTGATCGTGGGAACGGGTCCTGAAGTTGCCCCAGGCGATGATGTTGTCATGCAGTACGCCGGGTCATCATGGTCAACGGGAAAAGAGTTTGACTCAAGTTGGAGCAGAGGAAAAACTCCATTCCCCGTACCAAACGTTGGTCAAGCGGGAGTAATAGCGGGCTGGAACCAAGGCTTGATCGGTATGAGAGAAGGCGGCCGTCGCCAGATCATTATCCCGCCCGAGCTCGGCTATGGCGCCGCAGGACGCCCACCAGATATCGCCGCCAACGAGACCCTAATCTTTGTGGTTGACGCAGAAAAGGTCACCAAGAACGCAACCGCCTCAGCTCCCGTTGCTACTACCACGAATCCCACCCCAGCAGCAGCACCGAGCGTCACAAAGGCTCCCGCCGCCGCTTCTACAACAGCGAAGGCGAAGTAGTCACGAAACTCGGTCGGCACGGCAAACAGCGGGCCCTTCGCAGCCGACCATTTTGTCTACCGGTACCTTCACTACGGGCGTCAGCTGAGCGTGACCAACAAACAAGGCCCTCCTAAGCCCACGACCGACGGTTCCCCGTCGGTCGTTGTCGCGGGTGATGCTGCGATTTCGGCGGGAGTGACCGCTGCTCCAACCGTTCGCAAAATCATGATGCGCACGGTAAAGACCGCCGTAATTGTGTTCTTCTTTTTCTACGTGCTTCCCGTGCAAATTGCCCGAAACCGGGAAACGGTGAGCCGGCTACAAAACGTAAACGTGGGTTTGCTTCTCCTCGGACTGGCCTTTGAACTTGCGGCACTCCTGGCATATTCACAGCTCACTCGCGCTGCCCTAGCCGAGGAAGCACCCAAATTAGCCACGGTGTTCCGGGTGCAGCTGGCAACCAAAGCGGTGACAAACGTGGTACCAGGCGGAAGCGCCGCAGGCCCAGCATTGGGGTACCGCCTTTTCATTCTGGCCGGAGTGGATTCCACCGCTGCAGGATTTGGGCTCGCCGCCGCCGGCATTGGCTCGGCAGTAGTCCTAAATCTTTTACTCTTTGTCGCCCTACTGGTTTCGATTCCTTTGTCCGGTGTTAACCCGGGCTACGTCACCGCAGCGCTTGCAGCGATCTTTGTGCTCGCCGCGTTCTTCGCCGTGGTTATCGCTTTTCTTCGGGGAGCTGATACCGCAGAGCGAATCGTGGCATCTCTGGCTCGCCATTTCTCTTTTCTGAAGCCCGATCGGATCGGAGCACTTATTCGACGAGTGGCGGAACGAATCACTGAGTTGACTAAGGATCGAGCGCTGCTTCGTCGCCTGGTGTTCTGGGCACTTATGAATTGGCTGCTTGACGCCGTCGCCTTGTGGATCTTCTTACGGGCATTCGATCTTTCACTCCGACCGGAGTTTGTACTTGTGGCGTTTTGCATTGCGAATGTTTCGGTGGCTATCCCACTTACGCCAGGTGGTATCGGCGTTTTTGAAACTGTCGTCATTCCGCTCCTTGGCGCCGGTCTCACCGCTACTTATGGGGTGAGCTCGTACCGCCTGGCAGCATATTGGCTTCCCATTCCTCTCGGGGCAGCTACTTATTTTTCACTCCGAGCCGGACCATGGAAACTCAGCCCTACCGACGAACTGTCACGGCTGCGTGACGAGGCTGGTTCTGTTCTAGCAACGGGCGAAAGTGTTTTCGACTGGACCGATCGCATCACCGAACACGCAGTAAACGACCGGATTTCGTCAGCGGCGGGGGCGGCAGCTTCGAGGGGTCAAGTGGTTATCATGGCAGATCGCGCCGAGCCAGGTTCGGTTCGCTCAGGGGATGTGGCTCCGCCCAGTTCTGCACCAAGGCCTTCTCCGGTTGATCGCGAAGGCTGATGCTTTACGGCGAGCAGGTAAGACGGCGTGTTGAAACGCGGCCCGCTCAACATTTGGGGGTGCCTAAAAGGCCGTGCTGGTAAAGGTCATGCTGGTAAAGGCCGTGCCGATAAAGGTCATGCCGATAAAGATGTGGGGATCTACGCTGCGGGTGCAGAAGTCGTCATGACCTGTTTGCGTGCGCATGTGTCGCAACGGTAGGTAATAACCTTGTCGAGGACGCTCATTGGAATCATGGTCTTTTGCAGGACTTCCTGACCACAGCCCTCGCAAACGACGATCACACCAACTTGTTCAACAGGAGCTGCCATGCCTGCAAGGTAGCGCAAAACTAAACATCCCGTTGGCGCGACCCCTCTCAGTTTGGTAACTCATCGGTACAGAGTTGATTTCTTTGCTCCTCAAGCTCGTTTGGTGGGTCATCCCACAAGCTTTTTCCCGATGATTTCTTTCATGATCTCAGTCGTTCCGCCATAAATTGTGGTTATGCGGGCATCAATGTACGCACGACCTATTGGGTATTCCATCATGTAGCCATATCCACCGTGAAGCTGAACGCAGGTATCGGTCACCCGCTTCTGCAGTTCGGTACACCACCACTTGGCCATGGCTGCCTCCTCCGCAGAAAGGGTTCCAGCGTTGAGTTGCTCGATACACCGATCAACGAATACCTGGCCGATCTCTACTTCCGTGGCCATTTCGGCGAGACGAAATTTAGAATTCTGGAACATGGCAATGGGCTGACCGAATGCTTTGCGGTCACGGGTGTACTCAACGGTCCAACCCAACGCTGCTTTAGCCGAGGCCACGCCCGCTATGGCGATGGACAGACGTTCCTGTGACAGGTTTCGTACCAGGTTCAAAAAGCCTTCACCCTCTTTTCCTAAAACGTTGGCGATCGGAACCTGAACATCGGTGAAGAACAATTCCGCTGTGTCTTGGCTATGCATTCCTACCTTTTCGAGGTTGCGACCTCGCTCAAAGCCAGCCATTCCACGCTCAAGCACCATCAACGTCATGCCTTTGTGTTTAAGGGCTGGATCGGTTTTTACCGCCGTAATAACGAGGTCAGCGTTGATCCCATTAGTAATGAATGTCTTCGATCCGTTGACCACGTAGTGGTCGCCATCCCTGAGAGCTGTGGTGCCCATGGAAGCCAAATCGCTACCCATTTGTGGTTCCGTCATTGCGATGGCAGTGATGAGCTGCCCAGAGCAGATTCCTGGCAGCCACCGATCTTTCTGCTCATCGTTGGTGAGTTCCAAAAAGTAGGGGAGTGTGATGTCATTGACGAGCGTCATTCCAAGGCCCGCTCCTCCGGTACCCGCGTACATGAGCTCTTCGCCAATTATCGCGTTAAAGCGAAAGTCGCTAGTCCCTCCGCCGCCAAAGGATTCGGGTGCCTGCAGTGCTAGGAAACCAGCATCGCCAGCGGCTTTAAACAATTCTCGCGGGACGATTCCGTTGGTATCCCAGGTGGTTATGTTCGGCGAGATTTCTTTCTCAACGAAACGACGAAACGACTCTCGGAACATAACGTGCGTTTCATCAAAAATAGTGCGGTCCATGCCACAACGCTATCGGAGCTTCGCAGACGGCCAATCTCAGATAGGCGCTTTCTTCCCCACCTTGGCGGCTCAGAACAAGTTACTTTTTCTCCACCTTGTTGTCACCAATTTTGTGGCCGCACACTGCAAAGCCGAACGTGACGTAATCGGCACTTATTAATTTAAATGGGTCCTTCCAGGCAGCTTGATTCGGATTGGCCACAGCCACGGCAAGGGCTTTCTCCGTTGCGGTGAGCAGATCGGAATACTCCTGACGATCAGCGCTCGGCGCCTGAAGAAGCCTAAGGTTAGCAATTGTCGCCCCAAGCTTGTCCTTTGCGACAGCTTTAATAAACGCAGCAACTTCTGCGGGCTTGGCCACCTTCTTCTTGCGGGTCTTCGCTCCCGAAGCTTTTGCGATGGTGTGCTTCTCGTACGCTTTTGCTGCAGATACCAGTGATTCGTTGGACGCTTTACAAATGGCATCCGCACTAGCGATCAGGGCCTGACGGGTGGGGGAGGCGGCCTGAGCCACCGGCCCAAGCGCTAGAGCAGCCGTACCGAACGCCACCGAGAGCGCAGCACCCGTCCGACAAAACTTCGACCCAACCATACGTCGACGGCTACGGATTCCTTTTGACAACATCACACTAAAATCATCGCACCGAATCGTCCTCTAGCCCGACCAGTTAGGAGCGATCCATCCTGAAACAGGTTCGTTTTGCCAAAGCGTTGCCGGAGAACCACGATAGAGACGTTGGTCTATTCACAGGCCGCAGTTACTCGAACGTGACGATCGAGATTTGCCGATCTGCCACAAGACAGGGAGCCAGACATGAGTGATCGAGTTCTTTGCACCATAACCAATGGTGTGGCAGATGTGCGCTTGAACCGAGCCGAAAAGATCAATGCTCTCGACGGGGCGATGTTTTCTGCCCTTGTCGAGGTGGGTGAATCGCTGAAGAGTGACACCTCGGTCCGTGCCGTTGTGCTCTCCGGCGAAGGGAGGGGATTTTGCGCCGGACTTGATTTCGGAAGCTTCCAGGCGATGGCCGGAGGCGGTGTAGAACGCGTTCTTCCAACTACCGGCGATCCCGATGACCCGTCCAAACTGCCTGGCAAAATTACTCACCAGGGACAACAGGCGTGCTGGGTATGGCAGGAAATCCCTGTCCCCGTCATCGCCGCGGTGCATGGTGTCGCGCTGGGTGGGGGCTGCCAGATCGCCTTGGGCGCCGACATGCGTTACGTGACCGCAGATGCCCAGCTATCCGTTCTGGAAATTCGTTGGGGTCTAATTCCTGATATGACCGGCACGCAAATGCTTCCCCGTCTTGTCGGTCTCGACGTGGCCAAGGAACTGACCTTTAGCGGCCGAATGGTACGAGGAGAAGAAGCTGTTTTGATTGGTCTGGCTACACGTGTGTGTGTTGACCCAAGAGAAGAAGCGATGACCACAGCCCATGAAATCGCCTCGAAAAGCCCCGACGCAATCCGGGGGGCCAAATCCTTGTTGAACATGGCAGGCCAAGTGTCAATGGCAGATGGCTTCGCAGCGGAGCGACGAAGCATTCGAGCACTTATTGGGTCGACCAATCAGGTTGAAGCCGTATCGGCATTTTTTGAAAAGCGGTCCGCCACGTACTCCGACGTGAAGTAGATCGCGCTTGTGGCCTAGGCGTTTGGGCTAACGGACCGAGGTTCTGGCGGCCATTTTTGGAAAATTTTCTGATCGCGGCGTTTTTGTCACACCCCCTCCGTAGAGTTGAATGCGAGCTTCCTCCTCACCACAAGCTGTCGATTTTCCAGCGATCCAACGGGTCCTGGAATGCGCTTACTGCAACGGCTCTGAACAGTAACTGTGGTTCATCATTTCCAAGGAACGAGGAATACCCCATGAATACAACTATCACCATCGTAGGCAACGTCACCCGCGATCCAGAGCTGCGTTTCACCGCTTCGGGCGTAGCGACATCAAGCTTTACTTTGGCCGTGAACCGTCGGATCAACACTCGCAATGGCGCGGCCCCTACCGAGGTCGTCTCGTTTTTTACCGTGGTCGCTTGGAACACCATGGCCGAAAACGCATGCATCAGCCTTACCAAGGGATCCCGAGTGGTGGTGAGCGGGCGCTTAGAACAACGTAGTTGGCAAACCCCGGCTGGTGAGAAGCGCACGGTTTACGAGCTAGTTGCGGATGAAATTGGAGCCTCACTTCGATTTGCAAGTGCCGCCATAGAGCGAAATCAGCGCCAGATTCCATCGATTGACGATGTTCGAGGGATCGTGTTTGATGGCTCGGAGTCAAGCCCCGATACAGAACGTGGGTTCGCCGAAAGCGAATCGTCACTTATTACGGAGAGTCAGGCGGGATCAGGAGACCGGGAGTTGGTGACCGCAGGCTTATAGCGAGGATTCACTCGGATTGTTGCACAACTGAGGTTGCGCCGCTTGGCGTTCCGTTTGGGTTTGGACCAGCAGCCCGAACCACGCGAAGCGGCGAAGCCGTCAGGTGGGTGTTCGGGATAAAGAGCCGGGTGCCTGGTTCGTCCAGAAGCGCCACTTCGGTCATCGCGCCGTGGAGTTTGTGGATCACGAGTGGTTGTGAAAACCCTGGCACCGCAGCAGTCTCGATCTGATCGCCCTTTTTCACGATTTTTGAAAGAAAGCGACCCGCGGCAATTTCTGAAGCAGTTGCCCTGCCACCCAGACCGGTGAGCAGGGCGATGGCCAAAGACACTGAACCGACAAGACCGGTGGTGATCAGATCAACGATTTTGGTGTCAATCCCGATTTGACCAACGGCCAGCAGGGTAAATATTGCGCTAACGATGGTTCGCACCAATCGGGCGATCTGAGGCTGTGGGCTTCCGGTGGCACGAAGAACTGACGCGCCCACCGCATTACTCACCAGTGTCGCTACCGCTCCACCGCCGAGGATGAACAACGCAGCGACCAAAATCTTCGGAACGAAAGCAGCGATGCTCTTGGGCAAGGTAGCGAGGCTTTCCGGATCCCCAATACCGAGCGCAATGATGACTGCTGCACCCAGCACGATCGGAAAGCACAGGCTGGCCAGCGGTTCCGCCAGTTCACGAAGTTTTTCCGGACGGCTTGGCTTGCTAAGCATGGAGCGAACTCGGGCGGAAACAAACGTGGCCATCAAGACGCCGACGATGACGACGCCCAAGGCGATTAACCAGCGCATAAGCGCTCTACACTACGACCTCGCCAGCCGAGCCGCGAGACAGCTTCCGTTTACTTTGATTTGACAGGACCCTCAAAAAATAGGAGCGTCCGGCCAGTAGCCGCAGGTGATTCAAAAAGGCCAATTCGGGACCCTGGGATTGTTTGGTCAGTCAGCCGAGAAAAATAGGGCCATTGCGGTACTGAAACCGACACCCAGCATGTCAAGCGATACTGCAAAAGCGCCAGTGTCTGCGCGCTCGGCCGTGCGATCAAGTAACCGAGCGACCAGGTCGATCGGTACATCTATTGCCTCGGAAAGCGCGGACCTCACGGTGTCGTTGAGGTTGTGCAGCGACTCATAGGCCTCTCCTACCTCAGGATGGGCAAGTAAGTATTTTTCGAACCGATCCGGATCATGTTCGAGCCAGAAGTCGAGTTTTTTTTGTCGGTCAAAGGTGAGTGCGGTCATTTCCACTCCGATAACGCGGTTGCCAACAGCCGTCTAGCCCGAAAAAGCCGAGTTTTGATGGTGGGAAGAGGCAAGTCGAGGGCATCACTGATGTCCTCGTAGGACAGGTGTTCTATTTCTCGCAAGATCACGACCGTGCGAGAGAGGTCGTCAAGAGTATCGAGTGCGGCCCAAAGCTCATCGATCATGATTTTTCCCGCAACTTCGCGGTGCGGGCTAACGCCCCGATCATGTTCGGGGAGCGTTCCTGGATCACGCACATCTTCACGGCGCTTACGCAAAGTCGAGATGGCCGTGTTGTGGGTTATGCGCAGGGCCCAGGATCGAAGCGAGGCATCGCCTCGAAACGTCGAAGCGGCCTGCCAAGCCTTCAACAAGCTTTCTTGCACTACATCTTCTGCGAGGCTTTTGTCTCGCACAATCGATCGGGCAATTCGGAACATTGAGGGGGAGTGCATCTCCACGAGTTCGCGAAGAATGTCATCGGCGCTTCTCACCGTTGGCTCAGACAGGTCGATGAGCTGAGTTTCGCTCAGTTCATCGATAGTGGCTGTTCCTGACATGCCTTAAGTACGCCTAGCAATGAAGGAAAGTCGCGCATTTTTCACCAACAGAACGAGCCCTTTGTGGTTTGCGGGAGTGTCGCACCACGAGTGCTGGGTAATCCTCCTTCGCTGTTCCTTCTGTTTCACGATCACTTTCTAGCGCGTAGTTCACGGTTGCCATGCTAAGAAAAGTTAGGCTCGTCCCACCATGGGTAGATCGCAGGAAGATCCCTCGTTGTCGAACCGGTAAATGCCGCGGGGCGCTTTTCCAGAAAGCTTTGGACTCCCTCTAGAGCATCGGGTCCCTTGCCGAGTTGCAGTACGGCCCAAGATTCCACTTTGTGCGCTTCCATCGGATGTTCGGCTCCCAGCATTCGCCACAGCATCTGGCGCGTAACGGCAACGGACACTGCCGAGGTGTTGGTCGCTATTTCCAGAGCGATCGAGCGCGCCGCTGCTAGTAATTCATCGGGTGCGTGAAGGCTTCGTACAAGCCCTCCGGCCAGCGCTTCTTCGGCGGTAAAAACCCGCCCCGTCATGCACCATTCGGCGGCTTGGGATATTCCGACGATTCTTGGCAGGAACCAGCTGGATGCCGCTTCGGGAACGATGCCCCGTCGGGCGAAGACAAACCCCATTTTCGCCTCAGTCGAAGCCAGGCGGATATCCATGGGTAGGGTCATAGTGATGCCAATTCCCACTGCTGGCCCATTGATTGCAGCGATCAGGGG
>JAYUVJ010000430.1:0-3491 GCA_043754155.1 Acidimicrobiia bacterium | reverse complement strand
CGCGCCAGGGGCAACAACTGCACAAAGTAGCGACGCAACGAAACATTCCTCATCAAAGTGATCGACCAGCGACAAAGCGCATCTCGCAGTTGGCGATGATGAACGATGTCCCGATGCGGGTGGGGTCCAACGTGGCGAAGTGCATGGCAACAATGCCTTCGGGCTCACCTTCGTTGCAAGAGCGGAACTGCAACGTGCCTCCGTCGGCCAAGGCGATCGAAGGCGAATCGGAAGACGCGCTAACAGAAAGTTCAAGCACTGCACCCCACGTGGCCGCCATCGCTTGCGGGTCGCAAGCGGCAAGTTCAAGTCCGCAGATTGACGACGACACCGCAACGTTGCTCCGTGTTTCCCAGTTGGGTCCTGCCCAGGGCCAAGCATTGATGTGGCCATCCTCGATGGCGTCGATAGACACGATGGCTCCACCGATATCCGCAGGATGAATATGTGTACCTACGATTCCGTGAAGCGTACCTTTCCATACGATCCGCAAACCGAGTGCTTCGATTCGAGCCCGAGCAGCGGTTGCATCGGCCACCTGGAAAATCGCCATGTATCCACCACGATCGGCCGTTCGAGCAAGGAACCGTCCAGCCGCCGTCGACGGACCAGCAACCAAAGGCGACACCACTTCAAAAAACGTGTTCCCAATCGGCAACACCTCATTGCACAGTCCAAAGTCGCCAACACCCGGATCGTGGAAACCCTCAGCCAAACCCAGCTCATTACGTAGAGCAGAGGCGGTGGTCTCCAAATCCCAAGCCGCGACCACCGCCTGACGCAAACGCGGAAGAACCGCAGGCATACTCGTCGACAGCGAAGGACTCATGCTCTTTACTTATCGCTGAACAGCTCCCGTTTCCAAATCAACCAACGAACTGTTCGGCTGTTCGATTGCTGACGGCTGACGGCTGACGGCTGACGGCGACATGGTGATCGAGTGACTTCCGAAATGTCCGCCGATTGCGTCTTCGCGTGAGGCCGAGGAGTTTCGTCTGTAGTACCGCCTCTGGGCGCCGTTCCTACGCGCCCTGTCCTTCGCAACGCTGATGATCCCGGTCCTTGCGCCGCTTCCAAACACCATAAACATGCGTTTACAGCCGCAGGCCATTCGACTCAGAGGGTTGTTTCTACTCTGAAAACGGGGCGACCACACGGGACAGAGTTAAACGCATGTTTACGCTAAGGAAATAAGGGAACGGCTCACTCAAGGCGCCCGATCCAGGCACACACCACCGTTCATGCTCAACAACGGTAGCAACCCACCTTTTCATCTCGCGAAGCCACTTGATTGATGCTGCGAACCGCATAAGGTCTTGGGTAATGTCAACGCCCTCCAACAGCGCCCTTGCCCGTGTGAAAGCTTTGGGGACGAGCGCTGCTGGGAAGGCCCGCAATGTGCGCCGGGGGCCTTCTTCGAGCACCGATATTGTACGGTTGGACTCCCAGGTTACGCTTGATGACTCGTATGCGATTTGCCAGGAACTGAACAAGCGCTACGGCACCACCTACTACTGGTCCACGCATCTGTTGCCCCAAATCAAACGCCACCACGTGCATGCGCTGTACGCCCTTTGTCGTTATGCCGATGACATTGTCGATGATCTGGGATCAACGGCCACTGTTGCCGAACGGGCCGACGCACTGAAAACGTTTGGCGATCGGTTCTTTGAGGACCAAGCCATAGGCCGGAGCGAACATCCCGTGCTGAAGGCGGTGGTGCATACGGTTCGCAGTTTCGATATTGACCCAACTGCGGTGCGCAGGTTTTTGAACTCGATGACTATGGATCTTTCCATTGCCACCTACGAGACCTATGCCGATCTTGAGGTCTATATGGACGGATCTGCGGCTGTCATTGGCGAGATGATGCTGCCCATTCTTGAACCGGTCGATATCGATTTGGCCCGCCCGCATGCACGTGATTTGGGCAACGCCTTTCAACTGACGAATTTCCTCCGCGACGCCCACGAAGACCTAGACCGTATGCGCACGTATATTCCTCAAGAGGATCTTCGCCGGTTTGGGGCTCAACCAGCCCTTGATGCTCGTGCTGCCAATGCCGAGTGGCGCGAGTTGATGCGATTTGAGATTGCGCGGTGCCGTGAACTGTACGTAAGCGCCGATTTGGGGGTGGCTATGTTGGCCCCCAGTTCGCAGCGTTGTATCAAAGCCGCCCGTGATCTTTACGGCGGCATTTTGAGCAAAATCGAGGAAGCCAATTACGACGTGTTCACCACCCGAGTCCGCGTTACCACGGCCCGCAAACTCGGCATGGCTGCCAAACTTCTCACCCCAGGAACCAAATGATCAACAGCCAGAGTCCTTCGAGCCAAACTGCACCGACTACCCGTGATTTGGCCCATTGGCTTCCGACCGGGGCTAGGACAATTTGGCAGATCCATGAGGGCTCCAAACCAGCGTCGCGATTCGTGCCTATTAACGATAATTCGTACCAAAGCTCGAAACCGCAAGGATCAAGCCGATGAGCAACACCGGGGCAAGCCGAATCCGGACGGACATCACCTCCATGAGTGCCTATGCCATTCAAGACGCGACCGGCATGGTGAAGCTCGACGCCATGGAGAACCCCTATCGCCTTTCCAGCGAGTTACAGGCCCAATTGGGTGCACGGCTTGGCGCAGTGGCTATCAACCGTTACCCAGGCTCCAATGCCGACGACCTCAAAACAGCGCTGCGAAACTATGCGCAAATACCACGTGAACATGGTGTAACTCTTGGCAATGGATCCGATGAGTTCATCTCACTCGTCGCTATGGCGTGCGACACCAGAGCGCAAAGCGGTAAGCGTGCAGTAATCCTTGCCCCGCTTCCCGGATTCGTCATGTACGAAATGGCTGCATCACATCAGGGTTTGGACTTCGTCGGCGTGCCCCTCACCGAGACGTTCAAGCTCGATGAGGCCGCCATGATCAAAGCCATAAACGAACACAAACCAGCCATCACCTTCATCGCCTACCCCAACAATCCCACAGCGAATTTGTGGGACGCTCAAGTGATCCGCAGCATCATCACCGCCGCCCAATCTATCGAAGGCATCGTAGTGATCGACGAGGCATACCAACCCTTCTCGGCCCTCAGCTGGATCAACGAAGTCAAAGCCAACCCAGCCGCAAACGCAAATGTAATTATCATGCGTACGCTTAGCAAATTCGGCATTGCCGGAGTCCGCCTGGGTTATGCCTTTGGGCCCCCCGAACTGATCAACGAGATCGACAAGATCCGACCGCCGTACAACATAAGTTCACTGAACATCGAGTGCGCACTGTTCGCGCTAGAACACGCCGAAGAATTCGCTAAACAAGCAGCGAGCATCAGAGAGGAACGCGGCCGCATCATGAGCGCGCTGCAAGAGCTTCCCAACACCACGGTGTTCCCGAGCGATGCCAACATGGTCCTCGTCCGCCTCCCCGACGCCGCCGGCACCTTCGCCCACCTCAAAACCCAAGGCATCCTGGTAAAAAACGTCT
>JAYUVJ010000429.1:0-7869 GCA_043754155.1 Acidimicrobiia bacterium | reverse complement strand
TTCACTTCGGTCACGCCGACACCGTGATCGCCGCCAGAAACGCCACGCTCGCTACCGCCCATGCCCAGAACCCGAAACGGTTCACCAAACCACCAACCGCACCCAAAATACCCAAGGAAGCATGGATCAACAACCCCAGCCGAGAAACACTTATCAAACACTCATAAGAAACAAAGTGGTCTCAAAGTCCTTGACATCGTTCGATCCAACGAAGACGGTCAAGGGTAACCAGGGCATTGAGAATTGGCTGTCGACGCAACTGCAACCGCAGGTCCTCTTCCGTTTCATTGTCGAAGAAGTCGAGGGTAAGCGAATTGTTGTTCTCGAAGTCGCTGCAGCGGAGAACTCGCCGGTGCAGCTCAAGGGAACCTCATATGTGCGCGTAGGTTCGCACAAGAAGCGGCTCGCGGACCATCCTGCGATCGAACGTGAACTATGGCGTCGGATGGAAAACGCTTCGGCCGAAGAGTCCGTAGAAGTAGGTAACGTCTCAACGAGTGAGGTGTTGGACCTTCTCGATGTCGACAGCTACTGCGGCCTTATCGGAATTCCAATTCCCACGAGTGACGAAGGGAAAATTTCGTTACTGATAAGTGAACAGATGATTGCCGATGATGGACGTGGTGCCTGGAACATTGCCAAGTTTGCGGCGCTGGCAATCGGACGTGATCTCAGTAGGCTCCCTCGTGTTGGCCGCAAAGCACTTCGTATTGTGGAGTATGCCGATCACTCTCGTCTTCGAGGTATGCGAGAGCGTTCCTTCAACGGGGGTTACCTGTTAGGGCTTGAGGCTGTTGTTGCGCACCTTGTTGATCGACTTCCACAGGTCGAGGTCCTTGATCCTGTGCGTCGCGTCGAGCATGCCTACCCAGTCATTGCACTTCGCGAGTTGGTGATCAACACGCTGGTGCATCAAGACTTCTCGGTCCGAGGTGCGGGCCCGATGATCTAAGTCTTTTCGAACCGGATCGAATTCACTACCCCGGCGCGCCTCTCGTCGACACCGATCGATTCCTCGACAGCCCGCCGAACTCCCGAAACGAGAAACTGGCGGCGCTCACAAGACGGGCGGGGTTGTGTGAGGAACGTGGCAGCGGCGTCGACAAAATCGTTGCCGAGGTCGAACTGGCTCATCTCCCGGCTCCGAGGTTTGAAGCTCGACTCGACAACACGATCGTGACGCTTTATGGCCCCCGGCCTTTCGATGAGATGAGCCGGGAGGATCGTTCACGAGCGGTCTACTGGCACGCTTGCCTTCAGTACGTGAACGGCTTGGACGTCTCGAACGCCACGATTCGTGACCGGTTTCAGGTCGCTGACCCCTCGAAGGTCTCGAGGCTGCTCAACGAAGGCGTCAAGGCAGGTCGACTCCGTTTACTTGATTCCGACGTCGGCTTCAAGAGCCGCCGCTACGTACCGTATTGGGCCTGATGTGAAACAACGACAAACAAACCGAAATTGCCAAACCCCAGCGTGTGGGCGGTTCGAGCGCCTTCAGAGGGCCCGAACCGGACCGAAGTACAAATGGGCGCAAACAAATTAGGGCGGGAATCGACATGAGCACCACGAGTCAAGGGCAGTCCTCAAACCAGCTGGTTCAGAAGTTGTGGAACTTCTGCAACGTACTTCGCGACGACGGCGTGTCGACCATCGAATACGTCGAGCAACTCACCTACCTGCTGTTTCTGAAAATGGCCGACGAGCGCCTGCACGCTGGGCTGGGCGAGGTAGTTCCTTTGGGCCTCGACTGGCAGTCGCTGCTCGATCGCGACGGTGACGAGCTAGAGGTCCACTACCGACACGTTCTCGAATCGTTGGGAAAGCAACCGGGCACTCTCGGTACTGTCTACCGTAAGGCGCAGAACCGGATTCAGGACCCAGCGAAGCTTCGCAGGCTTGTAGTGAATCTGATCAACGAGGAAACGTGGACGTCGGTCGACGCTGACCTCAAGGGTGACGCCTACGAAGGGCTGCTCCAGAAAGGTGCCGAAGACACGAAGTCGGGTGCGGGGCAGTACTTCACGCCACGCCCGCTGGTGCGAGCAATGATGGCCTGCCTACAACCCAAGCCCGGTGAAACCATCGCCGACCCGGCGTGTGGCACGGGTGGGTTCATGCTTGCCGCGCACGAGTGGATTGTTGAGCATCACATTGCAGCGATGGATGCCGATGACAAGCGGTTTCTTCGTGATGAGACGGTGCACGGTTGGGAGATCGTCGACGGGACCGCTCGACTTTGCGCGATGAACTTGTTGTTGCACGGTATTGGTACGCCGAGCGGTAAAAGCTTGGTCACCGTCGCCGACGCGCTTCGTGCCGACCCTGGGGTTCGTGTTGACGTGATCGCGGCGAATCCGCCATTCGGTCGCAAGTCCTCGATGACGATGGTCAACGAAGCGGGCGAGGCAGAGAAGGAAGACCTTGTCATCGTCCGTGATGACTTTTGGGCATCGACGTCGAACAAGCAGCTCAACTTTTTGCAGCACATCAAAACGATGCTGAAGATCGGAGGCCGGGCTGCGGTGGTGTTGCCGGACAACGTGTTGTTCGAAGCTGGCGCGGGCGAGATCATCCGGCGACGACTCCTCAGCGAGTGTGAGCTGCACACGATCCTCCGGCTCCCGACGGGCATCTTCTATGCGCAGGGGGTCAAGGCAAACGTGTTGTTCTTCGATCGCAAGCCAGCGGCTGCAGATCCATGGACGAAAGCTACGTGGATATACGACCTTCGAACCAACCTTCACTTCACCCTGAAGACGAAAACGCTCCGGTTTGAAGACCTCGCCGATTTTGTCGATTCTTGCGGACCAGCGGATCGAGGCAAACGTGTCGAGTCGGAACGTCTTCGTAAGTTCACGTATGAAAAGTTGATGGCCCGTGACAAAGCGAACCTCGACATCACCTGGCTTCGCGACGAATCATTGACCGATTCAAGCAACCTCCCTTCTCCGGGTGTACTCGCCGCGGAAATCGTCGAAGAATTAGAAGCTGCCCTCGCCCAATTCACGGAGTTGGCGGCAACGCTTCCGTTGTCCGTTACTTCGGTGGAGCCGTAATGCCGCTGTTCGAAGTAACCGCAAGTGGTCTTGTTCCGTTTCGGCAGATTCTCCCAGGTCCTGATCTCTACGAGAAAGAGATCGAAGACTTGGTCTGGAGCGATCTCGAAGCGTTTCTTGGTGAGGTGCTGTTCCCAATTGCGAGACAGGCTCGGCTGCCCGGTGGCGGGCGGCCGGACGTACTCGCACTAGATGAGGCAGGGCGCGTAGTAGTCATTGAAGTTAAACGCGACGTCGATCGAAACCAGCTAGCCCAGTGTCTGGAATATGCGGGTTGGGCTCGAACAACGAGCTTGGATGAACTCGCCTCGCTCTACCACGAAGGTCCTGAATCGTTCTTCACCGCGTGGCAAGACTTCACCGAGACAGCGACGCCGCTTGTGGTGAATCGGTCGCCACGAGTCGTCTTGGTCGCTCGTTCTTTTGAAGCTCGAACTCAGTCTGCGTTGGAGTTCCTTCGTGAGAATGGATTGCCGGTCCTTGTGGTTCCTGTCTCGCTTTACGAGGATTCCGAAAAGCGTCGTTTCGTTGACGTCGAAGCTGATCATCAGCCAATCTTGCAAAAACTTCCCGAGGTGGATCCGTTAGGCTGTAGTGGCCCAACGGCCGTACTCTATGGCGGGCGGCGAGCAACGGTTGCAGATCTGTTGGAGAACGGACTAATCCAGGTCGGTGAGCCGTTGGAGTTCATTCGACCCAGACTCGGCCAAGTGTTCACGGCCGAAGTGCTCGATGACGGTTCGATCAAGACAAGCGATGGTTTGACCTGGCCATCGCCGTCGCGTGCCGCAATGAGCGCGGCCGACGTCGAATCGTACGACGGATGGCACGCCTGGCGTGTGCCAAGGCTTGGCGGAGTAAAGCTCGATCAACTGAGGCGTTCGATGCTCGCGGTCGAGTCTGCGCAGAGCGCACTCCCAGAGAGTGGAGTTCCGACCGAATGAAAGTGACAAAGTGACTTGAAACTGTTGAAGATTTCGGTTGAGGGAATCGGCCGGTTCGTCGATCGACAAAGCATCAACGTCGGCGAAAAGACCGTTGCCATCGTCGGTCCGAATGAAGCCGGCAAGTCAACCTTGCTGCGCGCAATCGCTTCTGGCGGAAGTAAAGCACCCTGGACGGGCTGAAGAATCGGGACCGAACCGAGGCGCCTGTCATTGAATTCCTCTACGCCATCGAGGAGTCGGACACAGAACGTCTGGCAGCGAGGCCGGAATGTGCCGAAATCGCCCGCGTGAGGGTTACTTGGAAAGGCGGTTCGGCGACGACCTGGCAATTTGAACCACACCCCGTCCGAAGCACGCGTTCTCGAGAGCTACTCCACGTAAGACTCCTTGAACTTGGCGAAAAGACATGGGACGAAGACGAAGGACGAATGGCTGCGGCTGCTGCAATCGCAGTATCCAAATCGAAGGAGCTTTCGGCGGCACAACTTGAAACGCTGCGTTCTGCGTTTTCCTACGTCGTGGAGCACCATCCGGACCAGCAGGATCTGCGTGAACAATTCGAGGCGACGATCGAATCGGAATCATCCCCGAACCCGGCAAAACACGCCATTGATCTGCTCGATGGTTGTGAACCAGAGTGCTTGATGTTTGGGTCCGAACATCGAGATCTGAAGTCTTTCTACACACTTCTCGAGCTCGCTGCGCCGACTCCGGCACTTCGTAATGTTGCAGCCTTCGGATTGCTGGATATTGGCGAGTTGGTCGAGCTTGTCAACAATGCGCAGCGCCCCAAAGCAGAAGCCAAACTCGAACGGGCGAACCTCGAGCTGCGTGACAAATTCAACGCAGAGTGGAATCAGTCGGGGGTCTTCCCGCGTTTGACGCTCGACAGCCAAGGGCTGTTTTTGAGTATCTCAACAGAGGACGCCGAGCATTCCTACACGAACCTCGAAGAAAGGAGCGATGGCTTCCGAGCCTTCATAGCACTGCGTTGCTTTCTTGCCTCCGCATCACAAACACCGAAGCCCATCTTGCTTATCGACGAGGTCGAGCCGCTGAAGCCTCGGTAGGCAGGCTCGATCTCTTGCTAAGCGGGCTAAAAGTCGGAGGTCACAGCAAGCCTTCAAAGCTTCAACTCGCTGCGCGGGTTCGTGAGATGTCGGCGGGATACGAAGGCGAACCCCGCGCAATCAGCGATCCAAACAAAATCGAAGGACTTCGTGCCCTCGGAGTCTGGATCCACTCCATGTTGTGAATTGTGGAAACCGCCGACGTCAGCACGGACCTGGCGCAAGCCGAAACAGAGCAACTTAGGTCTTCAAAGCAGTAGGAGCGACATCGGCTTCGCCAGAAACTGTCCCTCTGCAAGGGATGTCGTACTGAGCATTCGACCCACGTTGGCCACGACCGTGGCCTTGGTCGATGTCCGAAAACCGCTAGTCAAAACATGACTTTGTGATTGTCAAGTCGCGGTACACATGACTTTGTGACTGTCAAGTCCCGGTACCTGTTTTACGGTTGGGTTCCGGTACGTGTTTTACACCGGTTGAGGGGTTGTCTAGGCGGCGTTGATCCGGCGGGCTCTGCCGCCGGGGTTGGCGAGGGCTCCGTGTTCACGGGTTCGGTCATG
Source organism: Acidimicrobiia bacterium (assembly GCA_043754155.1). Classification (GTDB taxonomy): domain Bacteria; phylum Actinomycetota; class Acidimicrobiia; order Acidimicrobiales; family JANYDT01; genus JANMZO01. The sequence goes on along the minus strand of JAYUVJ010000429.1, from coordinate 2,236 downwards.
GCGGGCTGGGTGGGAACGTATGAGATGTTTCCCGACGCTGATCTCGATCGTGTCACCAATCACGGCGACTTGGACTTGGCGTCGCTTGTACATCGCACCGACGTAGTAGTTCTCCCCGGCGAAGCAAACGTTCCCGGACGAATCAACCTTGCGGGTGACCGACACAAGCGTCGCCGACGCCAGCGCAGGCTCGACGGGTGCGGGTCGTGGTTTGGTTTGACGGTTCAACGCAGCACCCTGTTTCGCAGGGGCGTGCTTACGGGCATGAGTACGAATCAACACGCCATCGTGATAGATGTTCACGAGTTTGCGGTCCATGACCAACAACACATCCAACCCGACGTGTGGTTGACCAACAACATACGAAGCGGCACCGAACGACACGGTGCCTTTGCGTGACACCCGTCGTGTCGCCCCAGCAGGCATCAAAGCAGCAGTGTCGACAACGTTCACAGTCGGTCTCGGCCGAGGGCTCTCCGCCGTGACCTGACGCAGTTCAAAGCGTCTAATTGGTGGCACATGCCCAATCGATTGATGCGGCCGATCCTCGTTATACGTTTTCACCCACGCATCCAACTGGGCTTGAGCGTCGGCGATACTTTCGAAGACTTTGCCGGTCAGGAACCGTTCACGCATCGTGCGATGCCACCGCTCGGGTCTTGCCGGTCGTGGTCGGCGACCTCGGCGCAGTCAAAATGTGTTTAATCCCGTTCTCCCTACAAATACGGTCAAACAACACCTCACCAGTCCCAGGACCGAACCGGCCCGTGAACACTTTCCCATTATCCGTCAACACCTGTTCCGGGACACCATAGGTGCGCATAGCTTTCTCTAATCCGTCGCAAGTCGGTCTCGCCGTCGCCCGTTCAACAACATGCGCGCTTATGATAAACCGGCTGTGATCATCGATCCCTGAGACGATTTTCGCCTCCGACCCGTCGGCGAGTTTCACGCCACCAACAATGTCCATCTGCCACAACTCCATAGCCTTGGAACGTTCCCAACGGATGTAATCCTCACGCTTACGTCTCCTTGCTACAGAGACCACCAAGTTATGACGAACCAAACACCGATACACCGACGAACGACCCGGCAACGGCACCACCTTGTCATCACGCAACCGGTTAACTATCGAGACCGGGCCTAGCCCGCCGTCAGCACGACGCCACTCCACAATCATCGCTTCCACCTCCGCCGGCATCTGATGCGGACACGACAACGGCCGCGAGGGCTGATCCACAAGCCCCTTAAAACCGTCCGCTGCGTGACGACGCAACCAGTTATGTACTGTTTGTCGAGTGACTTCGTACCGGCGAGCCACATCAGTGACAGACACCCCGTCATGAACTTCCAGGACAGCTTTCAAACGTTGTTCCACAGCATTGAGCTCCACTAACACGACGGGCCTCCTACGGGTCAAGTAAACGCGGACGCTCACCATCGAAGAAGGAGAAACCAGCCCAACCGCGGACCCCCACCGTCAAACAGCACCCGGAACACCTGTAAACCAGGAACCGGACCCGACAGAAAAGTGTCAACCACCAACCGGAATCACACTGTCAAGCATGAACCGGCACAACACACATGACTTTGTGACGACATGCCCTAAAATGCGCCCTGTGACGCCCTGACCAGAGACCCACACTCTCTCTGACCAGGGGAAATGCTTCAAAAACACGGTGGAGGTGGGGGAGTCGAACCCGCATGCGGGGTTTAGTATCTGCGCTGGTCGGAGCGTGTTTCACCTTGTCAGGGCTGTTTCTGGTCGTTCCCTTCGGTGCCCTTCGAGTCCCCTGAAAGCCGGAGAACTGCGTCAAACGCGTGTCACCGTGTCAAACCTGTGTCAAGTAAGCGCGCCTAGGAATTGTCCGATTTCACGCCCGTTGGAGGTTCGGCTCCCAGTTCGTGCCTTCTCTTGAACTGGAAGTTCCGATTTCGGAACTTCCACTGCTGGAAGTGTGGTGTATGATCTCGACATGGATCGTTCTGGGTTCGCCGGTCGCCTCGAACAGCTTGCGCTGCTCGAGGCTGACCTCGCCGAAGTTCGAAGTTCGGGACGTGGGCTATTCGTGCTGGTTCGTGGTCGTCGCCAAGTTGGGAAGTCGCGACTCATCGAGGAGTTCATCGACCGCGGCAAGGTTCCTGCGGTGTTCTTCACGGCAACGAAGGGGCGGGAATCGTCGGCCGAACTGAACGAGTTCACGCAGTTGATGCACCACCCCAGCATCGACGCAGA
>JAYUVJ010000428.1:0-2864 GCA_043754155.1 Acidimicrobiia bacterium | reverse complement strand
CCGGGTTCCCCGATGAGCACAGGATTGTTCTTTGTACGACGGGAGAGAACCTGGATCACCCGGCGAATTTCCTCGTCGCGACCGATGACTGGATCAATCTTTCCGTCGCGTGCACGGGCGGTGAGGTCTTGGCCATACTTCTCAAGCGCTTGGAATTGCCCCTCCGGATCTGGGGAGGTCACCCGATGTGATCCGCGTACCTCTCGTAAGGCTTGCAACATTTCCTCGGTACCGATTCCAACGCGCTGGTTCATCGCGACGAGTAGGTGCTCAACGGAGAGGTAGTCATCGCGCAGATCTCCTCGGAGTTGATCGGCGTTGGTGAAAATAGTTGCCAATTCTCGATTCATGCGTGGTTCATTGCCGCCTTGAGCGCGTGGGAATTTGTTGACAACATCATCGGCGCGGTCCCTCAGCATCGTTATCGCTACCCCTAACTTGGCCAGAATGGCCGGCACGATGGTGTCGACCTGTCGAGTCAAGGCACCCATGACATGATCGGGAGTGAGTTCTGGATTGCCGTTGGTCAGCGCCGACTGCATTGCACCGGCGACAACCTCGCTTGTCTTAGTCGTCCATTTTTTTGGGTCAATAGTCACCGTTAGGTCTCCTCCCTGAAGATGCTGGGACGCCGACCAAACAGCGTCACGGCCTGACGAAGTGGGACGAGTTCATGGCGACCGCGACGATGTGTGTCCGAATTGACATGGTCAAGTTCTGCCTGAAGTCGCACGGACTCATCGCGTAATTTCCGCACCTGTTCCTCCAACTCCATCACCTGGCGAATTCCTTCAATATTCATTCCGACGGCGGTGAGGTCGGCGATTCGCAACAGGCATTGAATATCGGCTTCGCTGTAGCGGCGGTTGCCACCCGATGTTCGAGATGGCCGTATCAATCCTCGCCGCTCATATATTCGAAGTGTTTGTGGATGTAGTCCAGCCAGCTCGGCGGCAACTGAAATTACGTACACGGCGTGATGTTCGCGTTCCATCAATCAACTCCTTATTTAATGTCGCTCGTGAGTTTTTCGCGAGGCGATTGAGACAGCAATTGGGCCATTTGCTCCACCGCCGACTTCTGGTCGGTGGTCAACTTGTTTGGCACGACAACATCGACGGTGACGATCAGGTCACCGTGCGATTTATTGGCCACAATTCCCTTCCCCTTCACCCGATGACGCGAACCCGACTGTGTTCCAGGCTTCAAGCGCAAGGTCACCGGAGTTCCGTTGAGTGTTGGAACCTCGATGTCGGCGCCTAGCGCCGCTTCCGAAAAGGTGATCGGAAGACGAGTCGTAAGGTGTGCCCCCTCTCGTCCGAACACAGGATGGGGAGTGACTCGGCAAACAACGAAAAGATCCCCATGAGGACCGCCTCCCCGCCCTGGGGCACCGCGTCCCTTGATCCGAATCCGTTGACCATCATCGACTCCAGCAGGAATTCGCACGTTGACTTCGCGGTCGCGCATTTCCACACCGGTGCCCTTGCAGGTAGGACATGGATGCTCGATTACGACCCCGCGACCGTTGCATCTAGGACACGGTGAAGAAAATGCAAAGACGCCCTGATTGTCATCCACGACGCCGCGTCCCTTACATTGCGGGCATCGAAGCGGTTTTGTCCCTACTCGGGCACCACTTCCTGAACACGTAGTGCACTCGGCTTCGGATGTGAGGTGCAACGTCGTTGTCAGGCCCTGTACCGCGTCGGCAAAATCCAGTGTCAACGAGGCTTCGAGATCTGCACCACGCTGCGGACTGTTTGCGCGCCTCTGTCCGCCACGTCCGCCAAACATTTGGCCAAATAGGTCACCCATTCCAGAGCCAGACATGTCCCCCATATCGAAACGAAATGAACCGGACCCATTGGGATCGGGGGCTCCATAGGCGGACGGCCCAAGACGACGAACTTCGTCGTATTCTTTGCGTCGTTCATCGTCGCTAAGAACGTCGTAGGCGGCAGAAATTTCCTTGAACTTGTCTTCGGCCGATGCGTTGTTGGGATTTGTGTCGGGGTGAAACTGTCGCGCCAGTTTTCGATACGCCTTTGTGATTTCTTTGTCAGTCGCCCGCTGCGTTACTCCGAGTGTCGCGTAATAATCTTTTTCGAACCACTCACGTTGCACAGTTACCCTCTTACCTTCACCATCGCCGCCCGCAACACACGACCCTTCCAGCGATATCCGGTTCGAAAGACCTCGGTGATGACTGCTTCGCCACCATCGCCTTCCTCGTGAACCACCGCTTCTGCGGCCGCCGGATCGAATACCTTGCCTTTCAGGTCAAGTACCTCGAGTCCCTGCTTTTGCAGAACTCCGAGCAACAGCGACCACACGGGTTCTACTCCTTCGATCCCATGTTCAACCGCCGCCTCGCATGCATCAAGCACCGGAAGCAGCTCCTCAATAATTCGTCCACCCGAGCGTTCTACTTCTGCACCGACTTGAGCCGACACTCGTTTCCGGTAGTTTTCAAAATCGGCCTGAACTCGGAGCGCAATGTCTTTGAACTCGTCCCGCTCCTTTACGACTTCGTCGATATTGAGCTCATCAAGTACTGCCTCAACTTGTTCAACTAGATCGGGCGTTATCCCACTAAATTCAATTTCGCTCATCTGCTCATCCATGACGGGGCCGTCACTTCTCGTTACTTTTCGTCGACGATTTCGGCGTCTACGATGTCAGCGTCGTTCGACTCTGATGCACCTTGACCGGTTGCCGAAGTTCCTGCCGCATTGGTGTCTTGGGCCGCGGCTTCGTAAAGCTTCTGGCTGAACCCTTGACTGGCCGTCATGAGTTTTTCCGTGGCGCTCTTGATGGCCTCGATTTCGGAACCCTGCAAAGCAGTGCGAAGTTCTCCCAAG
>JAYUVJ010000427.1:0-5438 GCA_043754155.1 Acidimicrobiia bacterium | reverse complement strand
GCGGAGCGTTCGCTCAACGAGTTGATCGCCAAAGCGAGCGCCGGTTCAGCGGGCGGAACGACGGCAGCGACGTTCACCGATTTGCTCGACGCGTGGATGAATCAGGTCGGGTCTGACCTCGCTTATTAAACATCGTTGGCTACAACCGGCTGATCAACAAGCGAATCAAACCAGCGTTCGGAAGCACGAAGCTTCGCAAACTCGATGCCGCGAAGCTCGACGAGTTCTATCGCTCGCTTACGGCCGTTGGTCTGTCACCCGCGAAGATTCGCCAAGCCCACGCGATCATCCGTCGAGCACTCGGCCAAGCGGTGAAATGGGAATGGCTGGCCGTGAACGCTGCGCTGAAGGCCAGCCCACCGAGACTGATCAAGACTTCGACGACTCCCCCAACCCCGGCGGCGGTGATTGCACTTATCGAGCGGGCACGAGTTTCGAAGTACCCGGAGTTCTCGGTGATCATTCATGCTGCAGCAGTGACCGGTGCTCGGCGCGGCGAACTTTGCGGTTTGAAGTGGAGCGATTTTGACTTCAAGGCTCCCGCGGTTTTGATCTCGCGATCGGTGTACGAAACGAAGGAACACGTGATGGTTGAGAAAGATACGAAGACCCACCAAGCTCGAAGAATCTCGCTTGACAAGGCGACGGTGACCGTTCTTCATGCGCATCGCGAAATGCTTACAAAGCGCGCTTATGACTGTGAAACTGAACTTGTTAAAGACGCATACGTTTTCTCCGACAGCGAAGATTGTTCACAACCGTGGAGACCGAGCCGAGTGACGTTGGCCTACCGCCGGTTGTGTGACGAGTTCAAGTTGACGGGCATGCGATTCCACGATCTTCGGCATTTCGCAGCCACTCGTCTTCTCGCTGCGGGCGTCGACGTGCGAACCGTTTCCGGTCGGCTCGGCCACGCCAACGCCGCCACCACCCTCGGCACCTATTCACACTTCATCGGCGCCGCCGACGTGCACGCAGCCGATGTGCTCGGCGACATCGTCAGTCCGAAGGCCTCGGAGAACAATGGCTAGCTGGACTAGCCGCTGAAACGCATGCAGGTTCGATCCCCCCGCCTCCACCGTGTTTTTGAAGCACTTCCGCAGGTCACCGGGATTCCGACACAAAACTGACACTGTAAAACACGAACGCTGCCAAAATTAGTCGAAATTGGCCAAAATTACGCCTTGCCCCGGTCGGCTTCGGTCGGATTCCACTGTCGATGCCGATTTTGTCCGGACTGAAAAGTCAGGGAGTTGTGTCGCCGGTTGTTGCAGAAATTCCCGCAACTTGAGCATCCGGACTCTCTCCGCCGGGTCCGACGATTGCTGCACAAAACACGCAGACGGGTAGGCGGTCCGGGGATCGGGTTTGAACGAAGACCACTCCGCATTTCGCCCTGACCGCGTCAGACTCAGCAACCAACCCGGCGTCGATGTAATGGCTCATTCTTGGTCCCAACGGCACGGCAGGTTGACTTTCGACCAACGTTGCGAGGTGGCGAAGGCGATCAACGCTAATAACCGTCGAATAGCCGAAACCGTCGTAGACCCAACTTTCCATCCGAGGTTGGATGGTAAGCAACACAATGCGTTCGATCCGTTCAAACAGTGACCAGTCTGATGGGAACAGGTGAAGGTCGACAAGCGCTTCGTGATGATGGGTGTCCTGACAGATTTCGAGTTCCAGATCGCATGCAGATTCGGTACCGCCAAGTGATGCTCGGGTTTTGGCAATCGGGGTTCCGTCATGTGTCTCGACGATCAGACCTTTGATCAGTGATCCCACGGCCTCACATGTTTGGCGGACGATAACACGGTCAGCTTCATCCAGTCTCGCTAGAACACTCTGCTGATTTCGCACGAGTTGGTCGTCGTTCGTTGGCATCAACCAACTCAGACCTTTGTTGGCCACAATCCGATTGTCTAACTCGTCGTAGGTATCGTCGTCTCGCTTGGAGACCATCAAAGCCCACGGGGTAACCGTCTCAACTTCGTCCCAACAAACCGCCCGCCAGGCTCGACCAGAAACGTTGAAACGAAGTCGCGTCAAGGGTCGGTTCACGAGCCGATTGACCCGGTCGTTGTTTGACCAAGACATCGGCTTTTCATCAAAAGCCTCGGCACTTGAACGCAACGTGGTGATCGGTAACTCCTCCAGCGAAGGGATCGCCAGCAAGGCATCTTTGAACGCTGCCCGATCCTTCTTGCTCACGGCATCGAGCAGCTTCTTTACGAATCGACGACAGAAGGTTCCTTGCTGGCCTTCCCAATCCGAATCCTCGATGTCTTCCGCCAGAACACGAAGAGTCGGTCGCCGCAACGTCACGAACAGACTTTAGCTCTACGCCGCCGCTCCGACCCGGAACGTGTCAGTCCCAACCGGCCTTGTCGAGTGCCTCGTCCATGGCGGCACGACGAACCTTCCGGCTGGTCTCCGAAGCATTCGCAAGTCGAACCACAAGATCAGTAGTCGCTGTGTCTCGACGAGCAAGGTAGGCGTCGATATCACCACGCTTAATCCGACGGTGAGTTCCGACATAGGCAAACGGGATCTTGCCAGCATCGAGCAGCCGGTAAAGATAGGGGCGACTGATTCCCAACGACACAGCAGTTTCCGAAGTGGTCAGCAACTGATCCGCCGGAGCGCCCACGCTCAAGGTGACCGTTACGGGTTCACCGGTTCTCATCGCCCCGGCAAGATCGCTCAAAAACCTGCGGAGGTCAGACGGACCCATGCCAGCAACGAACGCTTCGAAGGCATCGATTCCCGGCGGTGCAACAGAAGTAATGGTGTTGGTGGTCATGTGAAACAACTTTCCTAGACAGCAAGTGTAATATCAGTAACTACCTACTTGTCAAGGAAATTCCGGATAGAGCCAGAAACCCCACTTCTTGCACGAATTCTTTCTTCACCGAAAAAATGCGTACACGAATCATTGGAAACCGCCGCCCCAGTCATCACCGTGTACTCGAATTTGAAGTTCGGCAAATAGGGCCATCCAATCTGCACTCGGATTCGCGCTGAACACGACGTGCGCTGTCACGGGTGCGTTTTGAAGGATTCGCAATTGCGCTGCGTATCGAAGAACCTGGCCGAGAGCGAGTCGCAGTTGGTGTTCGAAGTTCGCCGATGTTGTGGATTTCACCTCAGCCACGTGGAGTATCTGGCCATCGAACCAAGCGACGTCGTACACCGGATTGGCGGTCGGTGACTGGGGCTCAAAACCACGAGCGGTGAGGATGTCCGCAAATGCATTTTGCAATTGTCGATGCTCGAGTTCTGCGTGAGCGAGCGCGTTAGACCCAAGCTGCGGTTCACGTGCCTTGATCTCGAGATTAGAGTCGGCACGCCGGTAACCAACCCCGATCAGTGGCGGCGTCGCCGGTGAAACCGTATCCGGTGCTAAGTGTTCAGGATCAAGTCCGAACGCAGCAACAGAGTCCAGCCACTGAGATACATCAATTTCGTAGCCCAGCTTCGGTCCGTAAACCAACGCTTTGTTTGTCTCGGATGACCAGCGAATGGAAAACCGTACACTTCCGTCTTTACGATTAAACAAATGTAGATAGGGTGAAAGAAACTCCGAGGGGATGGCGAGGATCGCATCGTCCGCCAGGCCAAACACGATGATTGCCCTGGTCTCCCATGCCTTGATGTTCGTCCCGAACCAAAAGTTGTTGCCATTTTCGTGACCCCTGGGGTCAATTTTCATGCTTGTGACAGCGACCTTACGTTGACCTACCTGATAAAGGATTCGGCTACCTTAAACCTTGATCGGTTTTTCACCAGTTCGTTTTCGATCCACTCCAATAGCCGTTTTGTTCGTTCCTTGCTAACTTCAGTCATGACGAATCCTCTCAAGACACCGCAGAATCGAACAGATCGTTGATGCTTGTGACGACGCCGAAGTTGACGTCGATGGCTTCGAAGTGTTTCTTGGCGCATGAGATCTTGGTTGCTTCGGCCTTGCGAAGCTTGTCGCTGTCGAGGGTGCTCTTCGTTTCACGGACGAGATACACACGCGCTGCGGTGTTACCCGACGTCGCATCCATCACGATGGCCCAGTCGGGATTGTACGGGCCGATTGGGGTGTCGACGGTGAACCAACGCGGTAGCTTCACGAAATACTTGACGGCTTTGTTTGCGTCGAGATCCTCTGCAAACTTACGTTCCACATTCGAATCGATTTCCACATGGTCATACGGCGTCTTGCCGGTACTCTGAACCTTGTACAAACGGTTGATGTACCGCTCAACGTCATCAGATATTCCGTCTTCAAGGCGCCGCATTTCCCAACTGGCACCTGCGACTTCTTCATAGGAGATTCCCGACACCATCATTGTTCGCAACACCGATTGAATACTGCCGGTCATCATGGCAATGAACTCTTGGGGGTTTACGATAAACTCGTTTAAACGGTTTGATTCGACCAGGATCTTGATCAGCGTCTTGCGTGTGAGATCGGTTTCGTTCTGCAACTCAGCCAAAATATCGGGGAGAATTGCTGGACCTTCGGTGTTGAAAAACCCTACTCCGACAGTCTTTCCTGGGGTGATGCCCGATCGTTGATGGTGCATCTCGACCGTTCGTACACGTATCTTTGCGGGATCGATCTTGGGAGCCAACGAGATTTTCGCTAGACACTCGGCAACCAACTCTTCAGTGGACAATTTCACGCGATATCTTGTGCGCTTACTGATTCGGTCCCACAGCGCTTTAAACTCCGGGTCAAGCGTTACCTGTTTCCGAAACGAAACCTTCACACGTTTGCGAGCATCAACAACACGATCACCAAACGCATACTTACTGATCGTGTCGCAGATTTCTTCTCGAAGTGATTCCAATCCAGCTGGCACATCGAGACTGAATCCGTCGCTTGATGGGTTGAACTTCGGCAAGATCGAACCATCAGAACTCAGATAACCCAGCGCCTTTGCGTGTACCCAGATTTGCTCCGACACTTCTTGACCGAGGGCCTCGCCTCGACTGCCATCCTTCGCTTTTTCAAGAAGCTTCGCAAAAGCGATGCGCTCAACGACACCGAAACGTCGGCCGGTGTCTTCCTCGTACTCCGTTTGTAACTGCCGAGCGAACGACTCATACGATTCGTTGGCGATCACCGTTAGTCGGTTCACGCCAATGTCTCGGATTCGCTCGCCTGCTTCGTTAACCGGGAGCCGAAGCCCACGACCAATTTCTTGGCGCTTGCGGTCCACCGACTTCGAATCGTTTAGCGTGCAGATTTGAAACACATTCGGGTTGTCCCAACCCTCACGTAGCGCCGAATGGCTAAAGATGAAACGCAACGGCTCATCTATTGACAACAAGCGTTCCTTGTCCTTCATGATGAGGTCATACGTTGAAGAGTCAGCCTCACCCGTGCCGCGCGTGTCCTTGAAACCCTTCTTCGAGTCACCAGAGAAGTAACCGGCATGAAC
>JAYUVJ010000426.1:0-3798 GCA_043754155.1 Acidimicrobiia bacterium | reverse complement strand
GGAGCAGGAGCTGCAGAAGTTGAAGCTCAGCAAGGAAGTGGGTGAGACCATCGAGACATTTGCCGACAAGGTGACCGACATCGCCAAGCTTATCCAAGGAACAGGGACAGCTACGTGCCCGAAAGACTTCCCGATGCTCGTGTACGAGTGCATTCAAGAGTCGACAACCCCAGGACTACTACACAAAAGGAGCAAAGGCAACCCAAAAGTTGATGACTGGGAAGCCAACGTGTCGAAGCCCAAGTTGAGCTACCGAGCTCTTGTGAATCGCAAAGGGTGGCAAGCCTCGAAGCACCACGAAGAAAAGGCGGACGTGCAAGCAATGCAAGCAATGATCTCCACCTTACAACAGACGGTGAAAAGCATCGGATCGTCCAAGCAATCTGGAAGCGGAATCGGGGGTACAGATCCTCGCATGTGCTATCACTGTGGCAAGAAGGGTCACGTCAAGCCTAACTGTCCAGACAAGAACAAGCCGAAGGCAGGAAGTGCAGAGGGAAGCGGAGGTAGTACAACACCATCGAGCGGAACAACTGCGCCGGCTGCCAACAGAGTTGCGCCTAAGGAAGGAGAGCCTCACACCAAAAAGGACTCGGATGGAGCCAAAACCAAGTGGTGTGGAACGTGCAATCGATGGTGGAAGGGTGAGACAGCTCACCTTACCGAGGAACACGTCAAGGGAAAGGGCAGGACGATGGCGACACAGGACGGCGAACTGCACACCAAGAAAGTGGACGGGGTTGATTGCAAGTGGTGCGACACCTGCAAGCAATGGAACAAGGGTGAGAAGGCTCACTTGACGGAAGAACACGTCAAGGGAAAAGGCAAGATGACGGCGCCACAGGCAGCCGGAGCTCTCACTACCATCGACGACAATGACACCGGAGCAGCTCTCCGACTCGTCAGCGGGTTCATGGACAAACGTAGCATGCTGTTCAAGTGTGACGAGCATCACTACTGCGGCAACTGCATGATCGTCGTCCCCAAGGGCGAGCGTTGCACCGAGACGCCGCTTCATCTCGCCAACGAGGGCAAGTGGGCCCTGGTTGGATTGCAATGCAAGTGTGGGGAGAAGTGCGACAAAGCGGACGAGTGGATTCAAATCACTTACAAGAAGATTGGGTTTTTAAAAGACCAAGCCGGGCATCCCTAGTCAAAGGAATGTTGAACGGCTCCCCTTCTTCTGAAGTGACAGCACTACACAGTCGGTTTGCGACCGACGTTAAACCTCAAGAATCAAGCACAACGGACGAAATCGAGGCGTCCGTGGAACAACAAAGCCAAGTCGAGTGGAACAAGGGTGAAGTTAGTGACGTGACGATGACGACGACGAAGGAAGCGCAAGCAACGATGAGCTTACCAATGCGATGGATGCTGGTGTTCATGAACGCCTTCATGGCGTCTTTGTGGATTGGCGTTTGCCTGGCCAAGTGGTATCAGCACTGGACCGACTACAACGCGACGCAAGGGCCGCATCTGCTATTCATGCGAAGAGCCCGCGTACGCAAGCCACCTGACAAGAGCAAGGGAAGACCGGTTGGAAGCGACAAGTCAAAGGATTGCATGTTAGCAAACATCATCGAGCTCGAAAGCGTACAGGGAACTCAACGTACCCTATTCGGTCGCCTACGGAGACGCAAGCCTACAGGAAGCAAGTGGTGTTTCATGCTGCTGGCACTACAGGTCACCTCTGTCATCGCGATGACGCAACTCAACATCACTATCACCGAATCGAAGAACCTGCACAATCGTCTACTAAAATGGTGCAAGCAGAATGGTCAGATGATGATGGGTGTGATCAGCGGGGAAGACCAAGACCGCCTTCAAAAGGGACTTGATAGCGTACCATTGTTCCGTTCTCTTGAGTCCGAGGGATGGACTCTCATCATTGATGCTGCGGCCTCCAGATACATCAAGCAAGCTGGCCGGACTACGGGCAAGACAATCGAGAACAAGGTGCAGGTTGATGCGTCAACGGAGTTTCTGAAACTTGGAGAAAGGAACAAGGCATCGCACGTAGCAATGTGAGTGCAAAGTTCAAAGATGGCATGGCGAAGAACGACATCCAAGGTGCACATACCATGATTCATTGCACACAACCTGCAAGCTCAAACGCGCCGAGAGGTGGATTGCTGACTGAGATGCTGAAGGAAGCTGGTGAGCCACCGAGTGATCCAACTAAACAACAGGCAGCATGGATCAACAACGCTGCCAGTAAGGAGCATCAATGCCAGATCGAGCGACGAGAGCCACTGTGCCGCGACGGAGGAGGCGAAACGGAAGCGGAACACATTGAGGAGCGTGTTCTTGCTGGAAAGGATCGCGAGAGAGCCAACATTTTAGAGGAACAAAACCGAGTCCAAGAAGGAGCAAAGATTGAAGACCCAGGACCTGGTTCTTCGCAGGATGGTGTATTTACACCGAAAGGAAGCCGTGTGTACCAATGCCCGGTTTCTTTGCAGGATGGTGTATTTACACTGAAAGGAAGCCGTGTGTACCAATGCCCGGTTTCTTTGCAGGATGGTGTATTTACACCGAAAGGAAGCCGTGCGTACCAATGCCCGGTTTCTTTGCAGGATGGTGTATTTACACCGAAAGGAGGGCGTGTGTACCAATACCCGGTTTCTTTGCAGGATGGTGTATCTACACCGAAAGAAAGCCGTGTGTATCAATGCCCGGTTTCTTCGCAGGATGGTGGATTGAAAATGCCAACTGTGGCTCCGATGGACCCGATTCCACCGACAGCTCCACACGTGGTGCCAATCACGCTGAGAGGAAGCCGTGCGCCACAACGAGCAACGCAAACGCCACCAGTCCCACTAGCCACTGTGCAAAGAGGAGGAAAACGATTTGGGTCGGACGATGAGTTTGGCAAGTATTACCGAGCCCCGCGCACACGGCAAGCTTGTGGTGGAAGACAGCGGCATTGAGCATCATGGTGAGATGTGTAACAGGACAAGAAGTGGGCTCCAGATACCTGTTGGCGCTTCTTACCAATGTTGACAGTGGCGCACTGGAGGGATTGCACCCAGGGATCAATCAACACCCCAATGCACTCAAGGCAGCCCATGGGAAGGATCCTGATGCCCCGACGTTTGCCGAAGCAATGAATGGATGGGATCAAGAGCAGTATAAGGAATACATACCGGAGCTGACAGAAGGGTGGCTGAATCAACAAGAATGCGGAAAGCGACAAGCCGAGCGTGAAGTGGAACGACCGACTCAACAACGGAAACCAACCGTGCGATTTGGTTTGGATGCGGAGTACTACGACAAGGGCTACGCAATGCAAACCAGGGATGTGTCAGCGCTCTACTGGAGAACAGAAAAGAGGTTGGTTAGTTGCACGGTTGGGCAGAAGAGTGATGCCAACAGGTTGGAGCTAATTCCTGATCCCAAAGGGTGCGAAGAGCGACATGCCGTTCGCAATCACAGGGTGGACATCACTGCTGGCGAACATCAAATACAAGACGGATACCGGTGCAACCAGGCCGCTCATGACCGAAGCAAGATGAATCCACAGACTGATGAGAATACAAGACGTGGGACAAGAACGCCGACGGCCCCGATGCCGCTGCAAGCGACTGCTCCCAATTCCGACATTGCGCCAAAAGGAGTGGGACCACCACCTCAAGCCACAATGCAAAGGGGGCGACCAATCCAACGACGGAAGCCAATTGGACGTTTGGACTTACAGTCGGACGCAAGTAAACCCAATGTCGTGTCGGTGCTCAGCAGGACAACAACGTCAAGGAAGAGTTGTGTGATCTGTGCGGATGGGCAAAAGATCGACGAAGA
>JAYUVJ010000425.1:0-10050 GCA_043754155.1 Acidimicrobiia bacterium | reverse complement strand
CGACGCAACGCACTCAACGGGTACCTGATTAAGGCACTTGGTGAAGCGGTAGAGGAAATGGCTTCACGCGATGATGTCAAAATCGTGATCCTCACCGGGGCGGCGGGCGAAGGCACACATGGAGGTTTCTCTTCAGGTGGCGATACAAAAGAAGGCGGAATGATTCCCGGACAAACGGAGTCGCTTGGTGTTCCGCGTGATGCACTTACCGGCGACCTTGCCCGCCACGACCTTCATGCATCAATGCTGCTGCACCAGATGCCCAAGCCGACAATCGCCATGGTTGGTGGGGCGGCTGTGGGTGCTGGTTGCAGTTTGGCTGCGGCGTGTGATCTTCGTTTCGCCTCCGACGACGCATTGTTCGCGGCAAGTTTCGCGCCGAACGGACTTTCCGGTGACTACGGCGGATCGTTCCTTTGGACCCGCATTATCGGTACCGCAAAAGCTCGCGAGCTGTACTTCATGAACGAGAAGATTTCCGCTCAGCGAGCGTATGAATGGGGCATGGTGAATCGAGTACTTCCGGCCGCAGAGCTACGGGAATTTACTATGGCAACTGCCCGACAAATGCTGCGTACACCTGCATCAATATGGGCACTTACGAAAGACAATCTCAATCAGGCTGAAGATGAGGTTCATCGACGCAGACAACTATTTGCCAACGAAGCTACCAACATGGTCCGCTCATCCGAAGCCATCGCCGCACGCTTACTCGCCAGAAACAAATAGCGCCAAACACCGGGCCCAATCGATTCCCAGGGAGCCTTACGCTCCTGAGCCCCGCTTCCCGTCCCGCAGGTGCGAGTCAACCCAACCAACCTGCTAAGCCCTCGACTTAGTCTGCTAGCTCTCTAGATACCGGCTGACCCGGCTCATCCGGTTAACCCGGTTAACCCTCGAAGCAGTCGCGCCGAGAATGAACTTGCAAATCAGCAATGGATTGGAGGCCGGGTTGTGGAACGAGACGCACGTTCGACCCAGCGTCTGGGCGTTCAACCACGGCTACGACATTTCCATTCATCAACAGCGCCGCAGCCCTGCGTCCAACCAGAAAACGGAAAGGCGTGCTTAGGGCCGGGGACTGCGCTGCTGTGGTTTGCAGACGCTGTTCACTGCCCGCCCACCAGAAGTTCGATGAGACCTCGTTGGATGCAACTCGAATGAAGAACGCACGATCCCGTTCGCGATTTGCTTCAAATCGCAAATCGAGGCCTCCCATTCCGTTGGCCGCTGGATTGAAGTTCGCCGTTCCCGTTACTTCGAGGCACGGGTTCCCCGACACAAACCCAGAAGAAGACTCGGAAGAAGACTCGGAAGAAGGAAGGTCGATTGCGGATTCAAAGGGATTTCCTTGTCCCGACCAAACCAATAGACCGTTGTCGCTCCGCCATTCGCCCGGGGCGGTTACCTTAAGGTTCGCGCCAGAGGCCAACGTCCTTATTCGATCGAGAGATGTGGACCGGATTCGTAGATTCCACTCGCCAGACTTGAGAGCCGCCACATAGGTACGATCTAAATAGCTTGAAGCCGGAAGGTTGGGTGGCAAGGGATCGCTATCCCGATCGGCCACGATGACTGTATGCGTACGTTCCAAATCCTGTTCAAACTGTTGCCAAGCGTGAGGCGGAACGTAGTTCGGACTTGAGGTTCCGCCGTAAATGTACCCAAGCAAAACACGCTTCTCGACGTAACGACTCCCCGACATTCGGTTGAGAGTACCTGGCCACATAGGCTGGACATCCCACGCCCAAACGAAGCCATTCTTTGGTGTAACCAAATCAACAAGAGCGCGTGCAGTTCGTGTCGTGGGGTCTTGGTTATTCAGCCAAGCTTGCGATTTTGCGCGAAAACCCTGAAAATGCCGCACCTCAAACCACGATGGCTTGAACTGTTGCCACGAGGGTACAAACGACACGCCGATAACGGCCGCCGTGGCCAACAGCCCAGTAAGCCCGCTTTCACCACCGGCACGACCGAAGACTTCAGCAAACATCACCGAAGCCATAGCCCCTACCGGAACTGCGACGAGCACAAAGTGATGCCCGGAGAATCGTTGCGCAGCGATCACTGCCGCACACTCAGCTGCCCACCACGCAACAAGCCCAACATCAACGATGAGTTCCCGTCGACGCTCACGAAGCGAAGATCGGGAAAGACCAACGAGGAGCAGTAAGAGAAAGGCTCCGAGAACAAGCGCCTGTCCTGTTTCCTGACGGTAGAAGCCACGCATTCCCCTCCATCCCAAACGGAGCTTTTGAGAAGTTTTTGCGTGCGTGGAATCAGCGTAGAAACGGTTGTAGTTAAACCAGAAGTACCAGAATTCAGAAAACCGACCACGAGCAAGGTACCAAATCGGGGCGCTGAGAAAGCCTCCCGCAGCTCCCGCCAGCCAAAGCAAAAAGGGCCGAACTCTTTGCGCTACTTCGCCAAGTTTCGAATTGCTCTTCGACGTTGGAGCGCCACGATGGAGGAGAACTCGTGCTAACAGCACCATCCCAACTACGAAGGACCCAAATAGCTCAGTCAGAATCGTCTGCGAAGCCAGTCCAGCAGCAACACCAGCAACAACAATTCGCCAAGCAGCATTCCTCTGTTGCCAGAGAAGCACTTCGCTCAAAGAAAATGCGAGCAGGGCGATCGTGATGTTTCGGGCATACAGAATCCCCGAGTAGCCGTTCCAGGCGAGGATTAAGTGGATGTACAAACCTGCTGCGGTGGCCACGGCTAGACCGCGAGAATGACCGCGCGACAATACGATCCGACCAACCGACACCGCCGCCAAAATCGCCGCCAAAATCGCAAACGCCGCTACGTACCACCATGCAAATCGTCGACCGCCAATTGCTGCGGCAAGGTGATACGGGAGTTGAAAGAGCGGGCCCTTTTGATCGGCTCCGGTCGTGTAATAACTTCCACCCAGGCGCACGACACGAAGGCCTGTTTCGAGAACACCAACGGCATCGACCCCACGAGCCCGGACTTCGATGGCCACCATCGCAGCAAGGGTCATCGCTGTCAAAGCAAGCCCTGATCCAGCAGCCAACACAAAATTTAGCGGTTTATTCAAGGGACCGAGAAACCGTTTGCTCAGCCCGCCGAATGCCATTTAGGGAGCGTAGTAGGGAACGCATTTAGATAGTTGGACCACCAACTCTGGACCGCCCAACACTGCAACCGCACATCAAGAACGCGCTTCATTCAGTCCGAGTGGTGTGGCCGAGTTGGTAGGAAAGTAGGCATAGCAACTTCCGCTCTTTACAACCGCCCCGATGATTTTCGACTGTCAAATTTTATGTGCGTCGAGCTATGTTGCATGTTAAGCCGATACTGCTTCTCTTCTGGAGTTCCACGAATGAATGTTTCTGAAAACGATCTTCGCGAGCGCACGCGCTCCGTTATTGACTCCGTAGGCCTGGATGCGCCAGAAACTGTGTTCCGATCGGCACTTTGGGACGCCGGTCTGGCCATGGTTCAGTTCCCCGAAGGCAAGGGTGGGCTCGACCTCTCGCCAAAGATGCAACTGGTGGTTGATCAGTCCATTCGTGATGCTGGCCGCAATTTCAGCGCACTTTCTATCAACACCATTGGCATTGGCATGGGACTCCCCACTGTGTTGACCTATGGCACCGAGGAGCATCACAAGAAGTACCTCAAGCGGATCTACACAGGTGAAGACATTTGGTGTCAGATGTTCAGTGAACCGTCGCATGGATCCGATGTTGCAGGCCTCTCCAGCCGGGCCGTGCGCGATGGCGATGAGTGGGTGGTCAACGGCCAAAAGGTGTGGACCAGTGTTGCTCACCATGCTTCGTATGCCATGTTGCTCGTGCGGACCAACCCCGAAGTTCCTAAACACAAAGGTTTGTCGTATTTCATCCTCGACATGAAGGCGTCAGGCGTGGAAATACGTCCGCTGTTTCAGATCACGGGCGACGCGGAATTCAACGAAGTGTTCTTCACCGATGTTCGCGTGCCACACAGCGATCTGCTTGGTGAAGTTGGTGAAGGCTGGCGCGGCGCAACCACCACATTGATGAACGAACGTGTAGCCCTCGGCGGCAGCACGGCGGAACGAGGTAGCGGAAACATAGGCGTGCTTCTAAAAACCTGGAAGGAACACCAGTCACGCTTTACCGGCACTGAGCAGAGCGTTATGCGCGAGCGAATCACCAAGTTGTGGATCGATGCCGAAGTCATGCGCATGACCACCCTGCGAGCCAGGGCCAAAGCGACGACGGGTAATCCAGGACCGGAAGGCTCCGTTGGTAAACTCGCCTCAGCGGAATTGAACCTACGCCTATGGGAAGCAGCAATGGACATCATGGGCCCCAACGCCATGTTGCACGAGCCCGGTTATCCGCTCAAACGTGTCGAAGGCCAAGAGAGCCGAGGCGATTACACGATCTCTAAATCGTTCCTCCGTTCACGCGCCAACACCATCGAAGGCGGCACGTCGGAGATCATGCGCAACATTCTTGGTGAACGAGTTCTCGGTCTACCGGGCGATGTTCGCGTTGACAAAGACGTGGCGTGGACCAAGATCCCTAGCTAGTGCGCTCTTTGATGGCCTTGCCACAATTGCTAGGACTAAGACCACAACATCTGAACGTTGCCCGCCAAGGAGCGACTCCACGCATTCAAAGGTTCTTGTCTTTCTCGGCTGAGGACTTCATCTCGCCACTTTGTGCCTCGGCCCACTGCTGACCTACGTTTAACCCAGTATCTCGCTCAATAGACTCTCCGGAGAATCCCATGCCTGAAGCCCTCATCATTGATGCCGTTCGCACTCCACGTGGAATTGGCAAACCCGGCAAGGGCGCCCTTGCCCACCTTCACCCCCAACACCTAGCCTCGACGGTTTTACGCGCACTGGTGGACCGAAACGGTTTTGATACCGCCGACGTCGATGATGTGGTGTGGGGAACCAGTTCGCAGGTCTGCGAGCAAAGTGGGGATCTTGGACGCATGGCCGCCCTCGATGCCGGCTATTCAATTACGGCAAGTGGCGCCACGCTCGATCGTTTCTGTGGATCGGGGATTACGTCGGCCAACTATGCCGCGCATGCCGTTATGGCCGGCATGGAGGATCTGGTGGTTTCTGGTGGCACTGAGATGATGTCGATGCCGAAGAAGGGCCTCCTCCCCATGGGTGCCAACAACATGCACCTACAAGTGCTGCATCCTCAATCGCATCAGGGCGTGTGTGCCGATGCCATTGCCAGCATTGAAAAAATCTCGCGTCGCGATCTCGATGCCCTCGCCGCCGAATCGCAGCTACGTGCCGACCGCGCCATCCGCGAAGGCCGCTTTAACCGCAGCTTGATCCCTGTATTCAACATGGACGGCTCGATTGCCCTCGATCGCGAAGAGTTCCCCCGTGCCTCAACAACCGTCGAATCGCTAGCCGCTCTAGCCCCAAGCTTCCCCGCCATCGCCGACTATCGCCACGAAGAAGGCCAGAAAACCTTCCGTGAACTTATCAATCAGAAGTACGTTGGCCTCGACATCCAACACGTCCACCATGCCGGAAACTCCTCAGGCGTGGTCGACGGGGCCGCTGCAGTGCTCTTCGCTAGCGACCTTTACGCTAAGGCTCATGGCCTCAAGGCCCGTGCGCGTGTTGTTGCCACCGCCAACATGGGTGACGATCCAACCTTGATGCTCAACGCCCCAGTACCTGCCGTTCGTAAAGTGCTGGAGCGAGCAGGCATGAGCATTAACGACATTGATCTGTTTGAAATCAACGAAGCGTTCGCCGTTGTTGCTGAGAAGTTCCAGCGTGACCTCAAACTTGATCGTGACAAGGTCAATGTGAACGGTGGAGCAATTGCCCTCGGCCACCCCATCGGTGCGACTGGCGCCATGCTGATTGGCACGGTCCTCGACGAGCTCGAACGCCGCGACCTGCAGTTCGGACTTGTCACCATGTGCGCTGGCGGCGGTATGGCCCCGGCAATCATCATCGAACGCATCTAAACCAAATCTGAACTTGTACGTTCAAATTGATGCGGAGTTGGTTGGTTTGACTCGGCACGCAACACCTTGATTGGGGCTCTTATGTATGGAAACATCACAGAGAGCCCCCGTTCGGCGCTCAAACGAAGAAGTCTCATCATCGGTGAAGGGGAGCAGTAGATGGAATTCAGTCAGTCAGCAGATCACGACGCGATTCGTGAAGGCATCCGCCGCTTGTGCGCGGATTTCAACGACGACTACTGGTCGAAGAAGGACACTGACCATGAGTTCCCCTGGGACTTCTACAACCGGCTCGCTGAAGGTGGCTGGGTAGGGATTGCCATTCCTGAGGAGTTCGGCGGAGGCGGTCAAGGGATCACCGAGGCGTCGATCATGCTCGAAGAGATTGCCGCATCTGGTGCCGCCATGAACGGCTGTTCTGCTGTGCACTTATCAATTTTCGGTATGGAGCCCGTTCGCCGATACGCCAGCCCCGAATTGGCACGCGAAGTACTCCCTCGGGTTGCTGCTGGTGACCTACATGTGGCATTTGGTGTCACCGAGCCTGATGCGGGCACCGACACCTCATCCATCACCACCAGGGCAACCCGTGAGGGCGACGAGTACGTAGTAACGGGTGCCAAAGTGTGGACATCAAAAGCGTTGTATTGCGAAATGTGTCTCCTGCTGGTGCGCACGACCCCGAAAGAAGATTGCAAGAAACCAACCGACGGGCTTACCCTACTGCTCGTTGATCTCCAAAAACCTGAAGTGAACATACGAGCGATCCCCAAGCTGGGTCGCAACGCAGTCGTGTCCTGCGAGGTTCGCTACGACGGCCTGCGGGTGCCGGTCTCGCGGCGTATTGGAGAGGAGGGCGACGGGTTTCGCTATCTGTTGGACGGTCTCAATCCGGAGCGGATCTTGATTGCCTCTGAGGCGTTGGGTATTGGTAGAGCAGCGGTGGCCAAGGCGACGGCGTACGCCAAAGATCGTGTGGTGTTTGGTCGTCCAATTGGAAAAAATCAGGGTATTGCTTTTCCCCTCGCCGAAGCACACATGCAACTCCATGCTGCAGAACTAGCCGTGAGAGAGGCATCATGGCGTTTCGACAACGGGCTTCCGTGTGGTGAGGCCGCCAATACAGCGAAGTATTTGGCGGCCGACGCAGCGTTTTTTGCCGCCGACCGCGCCATGCAAACACACGGTGGTTTTGGTTACGCAACCGAGTATCACGTAGAGCGCTACTGGCGCGAAGCTCGCCTCATGAAGATCGCCCCCGTCAGCCAAGAAATGGTGCTGAACTTCATAAGCTCACAGGTCTTGGGACTACCGAAATCGTATTGACGCTAATCGTCGCGGAGTGACCCTTGAGTGGCTGCAGATTGGGAGCAGATTGGGAGCAGAGTGAGACGGAGTGACCTAGCGATGACGGCGGACGCGAGCCAAGCATAGGATCATCGAATGACCGTAGAGCTGCCGCCAATTTCTGTCCAGTTGTATTCGCTTCGAGAAGAGGCCGCCCAAGATTTTCCGTCGGTGCTTCGTCGCCTCGGGGAAACAGGTTTCGTAGGGGTGGAACTCGCCGGCCTTCATGGCCTTTCACCAACGGAATTTTGCTCGATTATCTCCGAGGCTGGTTTGACCGTTTCGAGCGGCCATATCGGTGGGTCGCCAGATGTGATGCTCAGTTCGCTTGACGACTTCGAAGCGATTGGATGCACCACTGCAGTTTTGGCGTACCTGCCACCGGAGAACTTCGCCACACTCGATGCAGTGAAGGCCAGCGCAGAATTTATCAATCAAGCATACGAAACCGCTGCGACCCGCAACATCACCATGGGCTATCACAATCACTGGTGGGAATTCGAAACCATTCTCGAAGGGCGGTCGGCATGGTCGTATCTTTGGGATCACCTTGCCCCTGGCGTTGTGGCCGAGCTTGATCTGTATTGGTGTCTCGTGGGTGGTGGCGATCCAAAAACGGTGATCGGCGAACTCGGTGACCGCTTGGCGCTTCTCCACGTAAAAGATGGTCCCGCGAATGATCCAAAAGCGTCGATGGTTTCCGTTGGCTCAGGATCAGTTGCTATCTCCGACATTCTTGGTGCTGCGCCAACCGCACAGTGGCATGTGGTGGAACTTGATCGTTGCGATACCGACATGGCGACCGCAGTGGATGATAGTTATCGTTTTCTCACGACCAATGGCTTGTCACGAGGTCGCAAGTGAGCAATCCCAATTCGATGTCCACTGTCTTGCCCACGGCCCGAGTAGGGATCATTGGTTGCGGAAATATCGCACCGATGTATCTACGAACCCTAAAAGATTTGGGTTGGGTTGTGGTGGCCGGATTCGCCGATGGTATTGCCGCGCGAGCCGAGGAGTTCGCAACTGAATACGGTGGCTCGGCTATGAGCCTCGAAGATATGCTCGCAGATCAATCTATCGACGCGGTTGTTAACCTCACACCCGCGACCGCCCATGCAGCCGTTACCCTTAGGGCACTCAATGCCAACAAGGCCGTGTTCTCCGAGAAGCCGTTGGGGATCGATTTCGCGGAAGGTGTCGAGTTGGTTGCCCTGGCCAATCAACGTGGCGTGCGGCTAGGTTGTGCCCCCGACACGGTGTTGGGTGCAGGACTTCAGGCGGCTCGCTCGGCCATCGATCGCGGTCTCATCGGAACACCGATCGCCGCTACGGGATTCTTCCTTGGGTTCGGCCCGGAGTGGTGGCATCCGAATCCCGAAATCTTCTATACCAACGGTGCCGGCCCACTCTTTGATATGGGTCCCTATTATCTGACGACCTTCTGCAGTTTGTTCGGTCCAGCAAAATCCATCATGGGATCGTCGAAATTCAGCGTGGAGGATCGCATGATCCACGCAAAGAGCCGAGTGGGTGATTCGTTCGCGGCAACGGCACCAACGCATGTTTCCAGCATGATCGAGTTTGAGTCTGGGGTTTCGGCGACACTCATCACTAGCTTCGACGTTAAGGCGACCAAACTTCGCAACATTGAGATCTACGGAACCGAAGCCACGCTTTCCGTCCCCGATCCCAATACCTTCGGTGGTCCGTTACGTCTTCGTAGCATTCTGGGCGACGACTGGCGAGACCTTCCTCTGCCCACACCAAACATCCCGCAGCAACGGGGGATTGGTTTGGCCGACATGCTTTCAGCCACCCGTGTAGAACGGCCGCACCGGGCTTCAGCGGAGATGGCTCTTCATGTGTTGGAGTTAATGAGTGCAACGTTGCGCTCATCAAGTGAAGGACGCAGAATCGAGCTCACCACCACCTTCGAACGGCCTGCGCCGATGCGTTTCCACCTGCCCAGGAACCAATTTGACGAGTGAACTCATTTAGGAATTCGCCGCTGAATTTATCTTTACGTTTTGTTAAGATAAAGAAGTAGGCAAAAGCCGATGGTGCAGTTCGTATCACTTTTGACTTAGGAAAGGCCGTCATGACTATGACCAAAACGGTGGGCGAGGCTACGGCTCCGCTTACCCCCATGTCACTCGGAACTCTGCTGGGGCGGATTGAGCACGAGTGGACAACCCGAAAGAAGATTTTTGACCTTCCCAATGCCAGGATTTGGAAACCTGATCCTAACGTTGACTTGGGATTCGAATTCTTGGGACGGCCCTGCGCTACCCCGGTCGGTCCTGCTGCAGGTCCCCACAGTCAACTGGCACAGAACATCGTGATGGCCTGGCTCGGGGGCTCAAGACTCTTTGAATTGAAAACCGTACAGATCATCGACAATTTGGTCATCAGTCGTCCGTGCATCGACATGCAAACAATTGGCTACAACATCGAGTGGAGCCAAGAACTCACCGTAGCCCAAAGCCTCACCGAGTACGTGAAGGCCTCGATGCTGCTGGAAATCCTTCGCCAATGGGAGCCGCTTACTCCGTTCATTGGCGAAGACTCGGGTGCGTATGTTTTCGATATGTCGGTCGGTTACGACCTGGCCGGGATCTCTTCGCCGAAGGTGGCCGGATTTATCCGCGGCATGCTTGACGCCACCGCAGAGATAGAGGCTCTACGCGCTGAGCTCACCGGGCCGTGGGCAATGTATGCGAACTT